>JBBRGS010000013.1:0-34905 GCA_038240635.1 Armatimonadota bacterium | reverse complement strand
TTCTCCACCTCGTGGTCCACCAGGTACTGCTGATACGGGTCCGAGAACATCATATGCAGGAAGTTCGCGCCGTACCGCAACTTCGGGTCGGGATACATGAACGGCAGTCCCTTCGACCGCCGATAGGTGTACGCCGCGATGGTGCGGACCTTGCTGAGGAGCCGCGCCGCCGCCACCTCGAAGGTGCCCATATCGTCCATCCGCTCCAGAAACTCCAGGTGGAAGCAGGAGAGGGTGTTCAGCATCGCCGAGAGGATCGCCATCGGGGGCGCGGTGATCGGAAATCCCTCGAAGTGGTGCCGCATCGCCTCGTGAAGGTGCGCGTTCTCCGTCAACTCGCTGCGGAATCGGCGATACTCCGCATGGCTGGGCAGGCGACCGAAGATCAGCAGGTAGGAGACTTCAATGAAGTTCGGGTTCTCCTGGTCGGCGAATTGCTCAATGGGGATGCCCCGATAACGGAGGATGCCCTTCTCCCCGTCAATGAAGGTGATCGCACTCTGCGTGGAGGCGGTACTCATCAGCGCGGGGTCGAGCGTTGTCAGGCCGGTCTGATCCCGCAGGCGACTCACATCAATCGCCCGCTCGTCCTCCGTGCCGGTCACCACAGGAAAGGTGTACTCTTTGCCATCCACGATCAAACGCGCGGTGTCGCTTCGGGTTCCTTCACTCATCGCCCTTCTCCTCCCCGTCCCAGGCTGGCGCGACAACAGGCTGCGGTCGCGTCCGGTTTCCATCCCCTGTGAAGCATTGTGACTCAGGCGCGGCCTCCCTGTTTACGCGCTCGGCCTGGCTTCCATCGGCGCTCGTGACGCTTGGGTGTACGCTTAAGCTGAAGCGATTCGATGGCGAGGTCTTGTGACGGTTACGGCTCGAAGCGCGGGATGCTGAGCGCCGTCATCGCCGCCAGGATTTCCTTATTCAGGGTGGCGAGCGACAGATCAAGGGTTTGAGCGAGCAGCAGATACTGCGCGTCGTACGCCGTGAGGCCCATAGCCAGCGCAAAATTGAACAGCGTCCTTGATGTCTCAGGAGATAGCGATGCAACGACTTCAAAGTTGAGTACTTTTAGTTTCTCCACAAAACGTTGCGCTTTCCAAAGAGGAATCCGATTTTTCCTGACCGCTCCAATGAGTACATTCGTCACCTCCCAGAAAAAAAGCGAGGGGACGACGGCTGTCCAACCCGTCATCGCGTCCAGTACGGACATTGCCCAGGGATCGGTCTCATCCTCAAATACCCATACCAATGCGACGGAGCTATCCAGGATGAAGGAAGCGTCAGGGGCGACCTTCATTCACCATCTCCTTTATGGAAAGACCTCCAAGTGTCACTCCTTTGCGTATCTCCTTGATCGCTTCAATCGCTTCAAGCCGTTCCGCCAACGTGGAATTGGGGGGAGGTTCGATGCGCGCGACGGCCTGCCCTTCCTCCGTCACGAGGAACCGTTCCCCCGCCTCCGCCTGCCGCATGATCTCCTGGAACCGCGCCTCCGCGTCCTCCAGGGTGATGGTGTGTGTCATCGCCCGCCTCCTAAAAATCACTCTGTGAAGTGTCGCCTCGCACTCTCGTACTGTTGAAGTTATGGTAACATCCCGCCGGGCGTGCCACAAAACCGCCCCGAACGGCGGGTGCGATTCATAGTTTGGCTGGGGAGGAGGAAGTCGCAGCAACCGCCCGCCGATCTCCTTGCGCTTCAGGCGCCGCTCGTGGAACAGGTACACCAGCGCCACGCAGAACGCCAGCGCGAACGATCCCTCAAAAGTGTTTCAATGCGTGAATCATGCGACGGTTACGGCTGAAACCGTGGAACGCCGAGAGAAGTCATCGCCGCCAGGATTTCCTTATCCAGGGTGGCGAGCGGTAAATTGAAGGATTGCGCCAGCTGGAGATACTGCGCGTCGTATGCCGTGAGGCCCGTGGTTCGGGCGAAGTCATACAACTCCCGCGCCTGCTGAAAGGTGGAGGTGGGGACAATCTGGATAGGTAATCCCTCCAGACGGCCAATGAACACAAGAGATTCCCTGGATGTGATCCGACCCTTGCGGGTGGCGACTATGAGGGAGTTGGTGACCTCTGAGAGGAAAAGCGCAGGGACGGCGGCGGTGTGTCGCGTCATCGCGTCAAGAACAGACATCGCATAGAAATCCGTCTCATCCTCAAACGCCCAAACCATCGCCACCGAGTTATCCACCACCAGGGAAGGTTCAGCGCCGTCCTTCATTGACCAACTCTTTTATAGACAAGCCGCCCAGAGTTCTTCCCTTGCGCTCCGCCTTGATCTTTTCGATCACCGCCTGCCGCTCCTCCACCGTTGTCTCGGCGGGAGGGGTAATTCGCGCCACGGCCTGCCCTTCCTCCGTCACGAGGAACCGTTCCCCCGCCTCCGCCTGCCGCATGATCTCCTGGAACCGCGCCTCCGCATCCTCCAGGGTGATGGTGTGTGTCATCGCACGCCTCCAATAGCCGATCCTGTGAAGTAACGCATCATGCTGTTGAGGATATGGTATCATCCCGCCGGGAGAGCCGCAAACCGGACGAAGCGCTCGTGAAGCCATGCAAACAGAGGCGGGGAGTCAGTTAAAACGGATAGATGTGCCGCCCCAGGCCGCTCATGTTCACGCCGATGTAGCCGCTCAGCAGCACCACAAAGCTCAGCGCCAGCAGCAGCATCGTTCGGCGCCCTCGCCAGCCGCCCACAATCCGGCTGTACAGGTAGAGGCCATACAACAGCCACAGCAGAAAGCTGCTGATCACCTTGGGGTCCAGCCACCACGCGCCGGTCCAGTCTCGCAGCGCGAAGTTGACGCCCATCAACAGGCCGAGCGTGAGGAGCGCGAAGCCCAGCGCCACCAGCCGGTTCGCCAGCAGGTCCGCCTGCTCCAGCGGCAACAGTCGCAGCAACCTCCCGCCGATCTCCTTGCGCTTCAGGCGGCGCTCGTGGAACAGGTACACCAGCGCCACGCAGAACGCCAGCGCGAATGACCCATATCCCATGAGGCAGACCGCGATGTGGAGTTTCAGCGCGTGGTTTTGCACCAGCGGGTCAAGCGGCGGATGGGCCGACGTGGGCTGCGCCGACGCAAAAAACAACGCCAAAAACCCCAGCGGCATCACGAACGCCCCCACCCCCGGCTGCGGCGTCCGCCACTCCAGCGCCAGGAAGAACAGCGTCAGGCTCCACGCGAAGAACGAGAGCGACTCCCATGCGTCGGTGAACGGCGCGTGATGCACCGCCAGCCCGTGCAGAAACAGCGCCACCGTGTGCGCCGTAAACGCTCCCCGCGCCAAAACCCGCGCCCACCGGGGTCCTCCCTCCAGTCCCTTATCGAACAGGCCGCCCAGATACAGCACCCCCGACGCGAAGTAGAGGATGAAAGCCAGCCCGAAGAAGCACGCGCCCGCCGTCATGGCGCCTCCTCCGGGCGAGACGGGCGTCCTTCGACGAGGGAACGCCGCCCCTTTGGCGAGAGGAGAGAGGCTTCACACTCGTCGGAATGCGGGGCAAGCCCTACATCCTCTCCGGCTTCCTCGCCCAAAAGATCGGCGACGGTCGGCATCTCCGGCAATTCGAGGTCAAACAGCGCCCGCAGCGCGTCGAGGTACAGGGTCGCTTCAGAGGTGTCGGCGCGGCTCCGCAGCTGGGCGATAGGGTCCTTCAGCATCCGGCGGACCATCCCCTTCGTCAGCGCCTCCACCGCCTCCCGTTCGCCCTCGGAGAGACCCGCGAGGCGGCGGGCGCTCTTCTCCATCTCCAAAAGCCGCACCGCCTCCATCTTCTCCTGAAGCGCGTTGAGGAGCGGCCCCAGGGTCAGCCCGCGCCACGCCTGCCGAAACCGCGCGACTTCCTCCTCAATGAGGGTTTCAACCTGCGCCACTTCTCCCGCGCGGCCTTCCAGATTTTCTCCGACCACGCGCTTCAGGTCGTCAATGTTATAAAGGAAGACATTCTCCAGGTCGCCCACTTCCGGCTCGATGTCGCGCGGCACGGCGATGTCAATCAGGAAGAGGGGACGGCCTCGGCGCTTCCGCATCACCGAGAGGGCCATCTCCCGGCGGATGAGGGTGTGCGGCGCGGCGGTCGAGCTGATGACGATGTTCGCTCGCGTCATTTCGTCCGCCAGCGCGTCGAACGGAACGGCCCGCCCGCCCAGCGACTCCGCCAGCCCCACCGCGTGCTGATACGTCCGGTTCGTCACGGCGATGGAGCGCACCCCCGCATCGCTCAACAGGCGGAGGGTCAGCTCGGCGGTCTCCCCGGCGCCCAGGACAAGCGCGGAGTGGCCCTTCAGGTCCCCGAACAGTTCGCGGGCGAGCTGCACGGCCACGCTGCTGATGGAGACGGCGCGGCGCGCGATGCCGGTCTCTTCCCGCGCCCGCTTTCCGGCGGAGAGCGCGTGCCGAAACAGCGCCGAAAGCCGTCCGCCCACCGTGCCCGCCGCATTCGCCTGCTGAAACGCCGCGCGCACCTGCGAGAGGACCTGCCCCTCCCCCAGAATCATCGAGTTGACCCCGCTCGCCACGCGGAACAGGTGACGCGCCGCCTCCTCTCCCTCCCGCCGATACAGATGCTCGGCCAGATCGGGGACGTGTCCGGTCGCCTCCAGAAACGCGACGAGGGGCGCGGGGTCGGAAGTCGGCAGCAGGGCGTATAACTCGGTGCGGTTGCAGGTGGAGAGCAGCGCCACCTCGTGGAGGAGCGGGTTCGCGTGCAGCGTTTCCAGCGCGCGGGTTACGCCCGCCGGACTGAAGGCGACCCGTTCCCGCACGGCGAGCGGCGCGGTTTCATGGTTCAGGCCGACGAGGAGCAGATACACTGCCTGGCGACCTCCATCGCATCGTCGCGTTTACCCTGCCGCAACAACTTCAGCACGCCGCCCTTCAGCATGGCGTCCATCACCTCGTTGCGGGCCTCTTCCGTGGGGATACGCTCCTTCATCAAAGGGCGCAACTCCCCCATCATCTCCGCGAACTCGCCGTACTCCGGTCCAATGGCGCGCTCCAGGTATTCCCGGAGGCGACGCGCGAGGGCGGGACTGCGGCCCGACGTGGAGAAAGCGACCGTGATGGGGCCGCGCCGGATGATGCTCGGCAGGATGAAGCCGCACAGAGGCGGGTCGTCCACCACATTGACCGGGATACCGAGCGCCCGCGCCTCCTCGAAGATGGATGCGTTCACCGGGCGGTCATTCGTGGCGGCGATGACCAGGGTGTTCCCCTGGGAATCCCCCGCCTGATACTTCCGCTGTTCCAAAATCACGGCGCGGGATTGGGGCAGAGCCTGCAACTCCTCCACAAAGTCGGGGGAGATGACGCGCACGCGCGCGCCCGCGTCGAGCAGCCCTTCCGTCTTCCGCAGGGCGATCACACCGCCGCCCACCACGAGGCAGGGCCGGTCCTTCAGGTCCAAAAAGAGAGGGTAATAATCCATAGACTCTATTGTGACATCTCCGGCGACGTTTGGCGGCGGATCGCGCGGCTTAATGCCTCATCAGGGCCTCCGCCAGGGCGACGGCCCCCAGGAGCCAGGCGGGCAGCGTCAGGTAGAAGAGCCGCAGCCCCATCGCGTGCAGGCTGCGTTCGGTGTCGCGCGCCTGCGTGAGGGCGTCTTCGCGGGTGTGCCGGATCGTCTCCATCTCCCGCGAGGTCTCTTCGGCGACCTTCTCCAGGCTCCGTTGCAGCCCTTCCACCGTGGGGCGAGTCAGCTCGAACTCAATCGCCAGTTCGTTCAGCCGCTGATCCAGGCCGGCCATGTTCATGTGAACGTTCTCCAGCGCGGTGGCGATGGGGTCGCTGGCCTTGTCACGACTCAAATTTTGCTCCATCACGTGGTGGCTGGCGATGACCTGCTCGGCGGCCTCGATGAAGTGCGCCTGCGTGATCGCTTTGTTGAAGTCAGCGCCCGGTTCCGACGCGGCGAGCTGCGCGGCCTTCAGGACAGCGTTCTTGATGTCGCCGCCGGGGAAGGCGAACCGCTCGGCGAGGGCGTGAAAGTCCACGTCCGGCGCGAGCGGGGTCCGTTCGTGGAGTTGCACCTTCCAGATTTTCTCCCGCTCCTCCACGCCGGGCAGCTGGAACAGGATGTGCGTGCGGATGCGTCGCTCGAACGCCGCGTCGAAGTTGCTCGCCATATTGGTGGCGAAGATGACCACGCCCTCAAACGACTCCAGCTCAGCGAGCAGCACGTTCACCGACTGGTTCGCCTCGCGCTCGTAGCCGAAATTCATCGTGGAGAAGCGCTTCCCCGCCACCGAGTCGGCTTCATCGAAGAAGAGGACGGCGGTCTGCCGCTTCGCCTCCTTGAAGACGGCAACGAGATTCTTCGAGGTCTCCCCCGCCCACATACTTTCGATCTCGCTGTAGCGGACCTTGTAGAGCCGACGCCCGATCTGGTGCGCGATGGCTTCCGCGCAGATGGTTTTCCCCGTGCCAGGAGGTCCCGCAAAGTTGAACGCCAGCCCCAGGCCCTCTTCGTGCCGCTCGCCGAGGCCCCAGTCGTTGTAGATGAGGTCGTGCTTGCGGATTTGGACGAGAGCCTGATCGAGGGCGCGCCGGGTCGATTCGGGAAGGATCACGTCGTCGAAGGTGCGGCGCGGCACGGATAACTCCACGAGGTCCTTGCGATTCCATGCGTTCAGCAGGTCTTTGAACATACGATGAGGGCCTCAGGGACGGTGCGACGGGAGAGCGCCGGTAGCGCAGGCGTGAAGTGAAGGCGTGAAGGGCCGGGGTTGGACGACCTCCCACGCCTCCGCATGGATTATAACGGATGGGATAGGCGCATCCTTCACCCATATCCTTACTTCAACGCAGAGAGGCTGTGAACGATTCACCGGCAACAGTGTGGGCAGCCCCTCAGGAGAGGAACTGCCCATATCGCGAGTTGCGGCCGTTTCTCGCAGTTAAGCGGCGGCGGGTTCGGCGGGGCGGAGCGGTTGAATCCGTTTGGAAACGGCCTTCTTCTTTCCACTCGCCTCCGCAGCCTCCTTCGCGTGCAGTTTGCGACTCTCTTCCTTGCGCTTGGTACGGCGCTTCAATTCCCGCTGGCGTTCGGATGCCATCGTTGTGACGCTTCCTTCCATCGAGGAGTCCGCCAGGTTCGGCGTGAGGGGATACGCTTCCATTATAGAGGTCGAGCGCCCCACCGTCCACGCGATGCGTTCAGTTCCCCTGTCACCAGAGCAGGCAAGGCGCCTCATTCGCGCCCGGTTCGCTGTTTTACAGGGCGCCGTATCGGGTACAACCTGAAGCGAAACCGGTTCCCATTCTGACGACAGGAGAAAGAGTATGGCCGACGCGCCCAAAACCCGTGACGACGCTATCCGAAAGGTGGGCGAACTCATCAAGGACATCAAGATCGCCATGCTGACCACCGCCGGAGCCGATGGCTGTCTCCGAAGCCGCCCTATGGCGACCCAGCAGGCCGAGTTCGACGGCGACCTCTGGTTCTTCACCTCCGACGCCTCTCCCAAAGCCGACGAAATCCGCAACGAGAGCCACGTCAACCTCTCCTACGCCGCGCCGGACGAGAACTGCTTCGTCTCCGTCTCCGGCAAGGCCACACTCGTGAAGGACCGCGCGAAAGTGGATGAACTCTGGAACCCGATGTACAAAGCCTGGTTCCCCGAAGGGAAGGATGACCCGAACCTGACCCTCCTGAAGGTGGAAGTGGATCAGGCGCAGTACTGGGATGCCCCCTCCAGCGGAATGGTCCTCATCCCCGGCTTCATTCAGTCCCTCTTGACGAAGAAGCCGTTCGAGCCGGGCGAGAACGCCAAACTCGAACTGTAATCCCGCTCCTTACGCCGTGACCGCGACGACGGGTTCCTCCGCAACTGTGTGTGCTTCTTCCACGAAGAACTCGTCGTCGTGGCGCGCGGCGGGCACGCCCACAATGACCGACCGGAAGTCCCCATACCCGCGATGCGCTGTGAACGGCTCGATGTAGATCACCGTTCCAGGCCGGATCGGGATGGTATCGTCGTTCAGCTCCATGAAGCCCGACCCTTCGAGGATGAAGTACACTTCGGTCGCATCTTTGTGGTAATGCTTCCGCGAGTCCATGATGTGGGTGACGTGGAAGTTGAGCAGCGGCGTGTCCGCAAGGGTGATGGGCCGTGTGCTGCTGCCGCAGGGGCACGGCACCGGCTCCACGTCTTCCAACTGACGCACAAAGTAACCGTTTGGCATGGCGTTCTCCTCACCAGCGCGCAACTCTGACAGGGCTGTGGCTCCTGCAGTCTTTTTCAATGAGGGGCGGCCGCTTCCTTGTCGCCCCTCAAGCCTTCCTCAACCGATGCATCCATGAAAAGGGGATTCCGTGCGCTTCGTCATCGAGAAAACCACACTCCTGGGTGTCCCCCTCTTTCGCCTTCAGCCCGAAGACCGGCCTGACGGGCCCCTGCTCGTGTTGCAGCATGGCCTGCGCGGGACCAAGGAAAGCGTGCTGAACATCGGGCTGACGCTCGCAGAGGGCGGTTACACCGTGCTGCTCCCCGACGCCCGGATGCACGGCGAGCGATCCGCTCCCGACTTTGAGGAGCGGATGAAGGACGACTTCGAGCGCACGCTGCTGGAAGTGATGCTCGGAACGGCTGATGATTTGATCGCCCTCCTTGAGCATTTTCCCAACCGGCCCATTGGCATGGTGGGTATCTCGATGGGGGGCTTCATCACCTACCTGACCCTCACTCGCTGCCGCTGCGTTCAGGCCGCCGTCCCGCTTATCAGTTCCCCGGACATCTGGTCGCCCGCCGCGCTGTCGCCGGAGGAGGCCGTCTTCCTCGAATCGGTGAATCCCGCGCAGCATCCGGAGCGATTCCCGCCGTGCGCGCTCCAAATCCATCACGGCGAATGGGACGACATTGTGCCCATCGGGCCGGAGCGCGCCTTCATCACGCAGCTGCGGCCTTATTATCAGGAGACGCCGGAGCGGCTGGAATTCATCAGCTACCCCGCCGTGGGCCACGAAGTGACTCAGGAAATGGTCCGCTCGGCGCTGGCGTGGATGGAACACTTCCTTCCCGCCCACGGTGCGGTTTCAGCCGCCCACGGTGCGGTTTCAGCCGGCGAGTCGGAAGGCGCCGGGGACGCAGGAGCGTGAAGCTGCCCCGGCGAACAGAACTCCGTCACCCGCTGAAGAAGGAGTCGCCCCGATGAGTAAACCGTTGTCCGCGCCGCTTCGCATCGCCCTGGTGGGTCCGGGAGGACTGGGCCGCCGTCACGCCGAGGCGTACGCTCAGATGCCCGATGTTCAGCTGGTCGGCGTGGTCGGCAGAGACGTGGCGGACGCCCAGCCGGTCGCCGATCTCCACGGCTGCGACGCGTACGGCTCCATGGAGGACCTGTTTGCGGGAGCCGAAGTGGACGCCGTGGACATCTGCGCCCCCACGAATTACCATGCGCCGTACGCCATTGCGGCGGCTCACGCGGGGAAACACGTCATCAGTGAAAAACCCCTGGCGCGCACGACAGCGGAAGGTGAGGCGATGCTCGCCGCCTGCCGGGACGCCGGAGTTCACCTCCTCGTGGGGCACGTCCTCCGCTTCTTCCCGCAGTATGTTATGGCCCGCAACACCGTGAAGTCCGGCGCATTGGGTCAGCCGGTCATCGCGCGAACGTTTCGAGGCAACGGCTTTCCGCAGGGCGCGCTCGCATGGTACTCTGACCCCGCGCAGAGCGGTGGCCTCCTCCTGGACCTCGTGCTGCACGATTTCGACTGGCTGCTCTGGACCTTCGGCCCCGTGGAGCGGGTGTACGCGCGCGGCCTGCACGCGCAGGTCCCGCAGGGCAGGGATTACGCCCTCGTCACGCTCACTCATCGAAGCGGCGTCCTGTCGCATGTGGAAGGGACCTGGTGCCACACGACGCCGTTCAATATGAAGCTGGAAGTGGCAGGCGACGCGGGCCTTCTCGATTATGACGACTCGGTGGCGCAGCCGGTGCGCTTCACCCCGCGCGACACCGGAACCCTGGGAGCCGCGCCGAAGGTCGCCGTGCCGGAAAGCCCTCTGGCGGAAGACCCGTATTTTCTGGAACTGCGTCATTTCGTGGATGTGATTCTGGGGACCGCCGAACCGATCCTAACGCCTGATGATGCGCTGGCGGCCCTCAACGTCGCCCTCGCCGCCATCGAATCGGTGGAAACCGACCGCGCCGTCACTCTCGCCTGATCCTTATTACGCCTGTCTGGAGCATGAATGAAGAAGGAAGCCTTAGCTGTCGGTAACGTGGCTCCGAACGCGCCGTACACTCCGGTCGTCAAAGCGGGCGAGACGCTCTATGTCTCCGGGCAGATCGCGGTCGGTCCCGATGGCAAAATCATTCCCGGCGGATGCGAGGCGGAGGGGCGCCAATGCTTCGCGCAGCTGAAGGCCCTCCTCGAAGCGGCGGGTTCCTCGCTGGACCACGTGGTGAAGACGACCGCCTTCCTCACCGATCTGGCCGATTACGCCGTCCTGAATGACCTGTATCGGGAGGCGTTCCCGGAGAACCGCCCGGCGCGGTCGTGCTTCCAGGTGGCTGCGCTGCCGCTGGGGGCCGTGGTGGAGATCGAGGCCATCGCCGTGGTGGGTGAACGCGCGGCTTAGCGGGTCGCCGACGCCGATACCGGGCACGCTTCCTGAGCAGGCTACCTCCGTGGGACGTGGCTTATTCAGGACATTACGGCGATCAGGTCCTCGATCTCGCGCCAGGCGATTCCCGTGCGGGCCGTGTGCCAATCGTACACATGTCGAAGGTGATCCCCCTGACTCCGCAGCAGGTCCGCCGCGCCGGCTCTCATGCCGAGTTCTGCGGGATTTCGCTTCAGGGCCACCCATAGGATCAGCAGTCGGCGCAGGGAAGCAAAGGCTTCAAAGAGGTCCATGTTCTCGGCGGCCGCACCGGCGATTCTCTGGTAGCGTTCCAGATGTTGGCTGCGCTGGCTGGGTTCTCCATAGGTGTTGAGCATCATCAGGGTCAACGCCAGGTCCATGCGATAGTCTCCGGCGGTGACGCACGTCCAGTCAATGACGCAGGGTGAGCCATCGAGCCGGATGAGGACGTTTTCGGGATGGTAATCGTAATGAATGACCGAAAGATGGGGGCATTCCATCGCGTTCCGCCGCGCGTGGAACCAGTCCAGGAGAGTGGAACAATTCGACGACGTGTTCAGACCGACACTCATGGCATACAGGATAACGCCGTTCACTTCTTCGAGGAGAGGGAAGTAAGGGCCGTGGGCGGGTTCCGCAGGGCAGGGCGTAACGCCGCTGGGGTCCAGACGGTGGAGGCGCACGAACGTTTCAAAAAAGAGGGTGGCATATCGTTCGCGCTCCGCCTCATTCCCACCGCGCGCGGCGTCGCCGAGGGAGGGGCCTTCGATCCGCTCCATCACCATGAACGGTTTCCCGAAAGGCGCGGGGGCCGGCCCCGTAAGGTGGACCTCTGGCACGGGATAACCCGCCTGGAACAAATTCCTCATCGCTGACGACTCGCGGAACGCCTTGCTCTCTCCCCCTTCGCCGGAATAGATGCGGAGGATATAGGTCGAAATCGAGTTCGACGTTTGCGGCGAGACGGTGAAGGCGTAGACTTCGCTCTCCCATCCGCTGGTGATGGGAGTCGTCTCCACGAGCGTCGCCGGGCCGCACGGCAGACCGCCCTCCGCGCACAAGAGGGCGAGACCGTCATGGATGTCGCCTGCCGCTTCGCCGTGCTCCACGGGCATCAGCGCCTCCGGGGTATCAGGAATAACTGCCTGGAGGGATGAAGACTCAGGCGGCGATTTTCTTCTGGGAGCGGGCGCGCATCCGCAGTTTGTTGTCCAGAATCGCCTTTCGCAACCGCA
Source organism: Armatimonadota bacterium (assembly GCA_038240635.1). Lineage (GTDB taxonomy): Bacteria > Armatimonadota > DTGP01 > DTGP01 > JAHWJO01 > JBBRGS01. Next base: position 23,075 of record JBBRGS010000013.1, on the reverse strand, counting down.
TGCTCTTCGGCGTCACCTCCACCAGGTCGTCGTCCCCGATGGTCTCGATGGACTGCTCCAGGCTGAGCAGGCGCGGGGGCGTCAGCCGGATGCTCACCTCCGCTGAAGCGGCGCGGTGGTTCGTGAGGTGCTTCAACTTGGCGACGTTCACGTCCAGGTCTTCCGGGCGGGCGTTGAGGCCCACGATCATCCCTTCATACACCTTCACCGTGGGGCCGATGTACAGGATGCCCCGCACTTCGGCGTTGGAAAGGCCGTAGGAGGTGCTCATGCCGCTCTCGCTGGCAACCAGAAACCCGCGCTTCGTGGATTTCATATCGCCCTGATACGGCTCGTAGCCGGTCGTCATGCTGTTCATCAGCCCCCGGCCCCGCGTGTCCGTCACGAACTCGGAGCGGAAGCCGATGAGGCCGCGCGTGGGGATCGAGAACTCAAAGCGGGTGATGCCGTGCTCGGCGCGCATATCCATCAACTCGCCGAACCGGGCGCTCATATTCTCCATCACCGTGCCGGAATACTCATCCGGGACTTCGAGGTAGACGGCCTCCATCGGCTCGTGGCGGCGCCCGTCAATCGTGCGGAAGATGACCTGCGGGCGGGAGACCTGCATCTCGTATCCTTCGCGGCGCATCTTCTCGATCAGGATGGCGAGATGGAGTTCGCCGCGCCCGGCGACTTCAATAGCGTCCGCCGAATCAGTGTCGGCGAGGCGGAGGGCGACATCGGTCTCCAGTTCGCGGAAGAGGCGTTCGCGGAGGTTGCGGGAGGTGCAAAACTGGCCCTCCAGCCCGGCGAGTGGCGAGGTGTTCACGGCGAAGACCATCTTCACCGTCGGCTCCTCGATCTGTATGGTGGGCAGGGCGACGGGAGAGAGAGGGTCTGCGATGGTCTCCCCGATGTGAACGTCCGGCAGGCCCCCAATGGCGGCGATGTCTCCGGCCTCCACGCGGTCGGCGGGGGTGCGGCCCAGCCCCGCGAAGTTGTACAGGTCCGAGATGCGGACGCGCCGCTCCACGCCTTCGCGGTTGATATGAACGACCGACTGCCCCTTTTCGAGGACGCCGTTTTGCACCTTGCCGATGGCGAGGCGGCCCCGGTACTCGTCGTACGCGAGGGAGAGAGTGAGCATCTGAAGCGGCTGGGCAGGGTCGCCAAGGGGCGCGGGCATCCGCTCCAGGATGGCGTCGAGGAGAGGATGCACGTCGGTCATCGCGGCGAGGTCGGGGGTGAGGCCCGCCTTCCCCTGCACGGCGCTGGCGTAGAGGACGAGGAAGTCGGCCTGTTCGTCGGTGGCGCCGAGTTCGACGAAGAGGTCGAAGGTTTCGTTCACCACGTCCTGCACGCGGGCGTCCTTGCGGTCCACCTTGTTGACGACGACGATGATGCGGTGGCCGTGTTCGAGGGCCTTCTTCAGGACGAATCGAGTTTGGGGCATGGGGCCTTCGCGGGCATCCACGAGGAGGAGGCAGCCGTCCACCATCTTCATGATGCGCTCGACTTCGCCGCCAAAATCGGCGTGACCCGGCGTATCCACAATGTTGATCTTGTGGTCGCGGTATTGGATGGCGGCGTTTTTGGAGAAGATGGTGATGCCCTTCTCGCGCTCCAGGTCGTTGGTGTCCATCAGGCGCTCGGTGATGACGGCGTCGGACTTCTCGCGGATGGAGTGAGACTGCCGCAGCAGGGCGTCCACGAGGGTGGTCTTGCCGTGGTCCACGTGAGCGATGATGGCGATGTTGCGAAGCGGGAGGATCGAGTCGGGTGAAGCCATGCGAAGGGGGATTCCTAACCGAAAGAATGAAGGGCGGTGAATGTGCGAGGTGGTGTATCCGTTGGGGACGGGAGTCACAACAAAGGCGAACCCCCGGCGGCGGGTGATTCGCCTTCCATGAACGCTTGAGTGTCGGTGAAGGGCGCTGGTATTGTACACCCGTGGCGGCGCGTCCGCAACCTGAAGACGCGGCGCGGGTGTGGTTCAAAGTTTTGCGGAAGTGGCGAAGTAGGAGAGGGAAGGGGGGCGGAATTGCCTCCAGGGATGAGGGGAGGGAGGTCGAACCGGGGCTTTCGGGAGGGGAGGGGAAGGTGGATCGGCGGGTTGAGAGGCGGAAGGCAGGGACTGAGGAAGGATCGAGCGGGCCGGATCGGATCGTTTCCGCCTTGTGGCCGTTCTCAACGCTTCCATCCCCTCCTGGCCGCGCTTCGTCCCACCGGTCGTTGCACAGGGCGTTGCGCCGGGCGAGCATCGGATTGACGTTCTCGCGTTTCCAGCGCATCCCCGATCCCTTCAGCCGGGCCTCGACCCCGAGTTGGTTCGCGCTTTCCACCGAGCCGCTGCCCAGGGGCCACCCCTCCTTTACGAACGTCGGATACGCCCACAAGGCTTCCCGCTTCTCAGATACCCCAGAGGCTCCTTCAGCCGCTCGCGCGAGGAGGGACGCTCCTCAAACGCCTGAGCCATCTCGGACAAAAGCGGCCCTGGCCCCTCCTCCTTCAGCCGGGTCCGTCGCGCCGCCCCCCACTCCTTCTCCTCTCCCAGTATCTCCGAAAGGATCGCTCACCCGCTGGGCCGCGTGAGGGAAGTCCAGTATCCGCACAGCGTCCGGTCGGTGGTAGTCAATGAACCCCTGAATCCATTCGGCGCCATCGGTGATGGCCGCCACCCGCCGGGCCGTTGTCACCCCGCTTCGGTCGGTCTCCCACATGGCCAGCCGACCTAAACTCTCGGCGTCCGTCAGTCGGGAGAAGGAGGAGACCTCCCGAGTCACCACCACCCGTTTGGTCCCCGTCTTCGGCTCGGTCCCCGCCGTCCGTTTCCTATTCGGCTCCGACGCTTCCACCCGGCCCACCACCCGGCTCTTCACTTCGACCCACGACCCTCCCACCCACGCTACCATCGCGCCATCCACCCTCATCATCAGCGTCTCCTCTCCCACCGGCGACGGCGGTCGCTCCCGCTCCAGGCGTTCCCCTTCCGCCTGCTGCCGGCGTTCCTACACCCCGCCCGCTCGGAGCGACCCCGCAGCATAGAGGCGCTCAGGGGAATCTGACGGAACCGCTCCAGCATCGTCGCCGCCTTCTGAAACGGCAACCACGCCTCCGGATGGACCGCCTCCTCGTGAAGGCGCGGCGTCAGCCGGCCCGGCAACGGTACCAACTCCTCATCCTGGGGGGAAAAGACTTCGCCCGCACTGCGGACAAGTCCTCTGGCTCCTCTCAAGGACCACTTCCTGCCGGCCCTGGGTCTACAGACGCGGCTGATGGACGCTGCTACGTTTCAGGGGAACCGAGCGCTCCGGGCAGATCGGGCGCTCCTCCTCCGGAAGAGCGCTCCAGTGCACTCGGTCACTGGCCAGAGCCGCCTCCGAAAGCAGGAGCGATCGAAGGCGGTCCAGTCGTTCGTCCAGCGCCGTTTCGATCTCCCGGAAGAAGGCTCTCGATTGCTGCACCCTCCAGTCCGCCAGGCCGGTGATCGTCTCTTCCGCCAACAGAGTCCACTGCTGCGCCAAAGTCTGAGGGTCCATGGCCCTGCGCTCCGTTTCATAGAGATGCATCAACGTGAGAAGCCAGGGAATGGACACCTCAGAGGAACCCCATCCCTACGCCCGCTTCAGTGCAACCCGCTTCGACTCCCCGACGCCTTCATCCTCTCCTAAACTTGTGCTCAGACCCAATAGGTGCGCGGGATTCCCCCTCGCAGATTGTGGCGACCGACCGGGCGTTGCGGGCATAATAACGGTGAAGTCGCTCCAGGCGATAACTCCCCTCCAAAACGCTTCAGCCTCCGCGCCGCACCGGGGGATCGGCCCGGCCTGCGGGCGCCCCCGACGAAAGGAGCCAGTACGTGGCGAATAATCTTGGTTACAGCGACACGCCCCTCATTCCCGGAACCCAGTGGCACGTTCACGACGGAGAGCGCCCTCAGCCTCCCGTAGTGGACCCCGGCACGGCATCCACTCCCGACGCGCCCGGCTGGCCCCCCAGCGACGCTGTCATCCTCTTCAACGGAGCCTCCCTCGACGGCTGGGTGAACGGTCGCGGCGAACCCGCCGGATGGAAACTCGAAAACGGATACATGGAAGTCATCCCCGGCGCGGGCAACATCCACACCCAGGCCGAGTTCGGAGACTGCCACCTCCACATCGAATGGGCCGCCCCTTCGGTCGTCAAGGGCGACAGCCAGGGCCGGGGCAACAGCGGCATCTTCCTCATGGGCCTCTACGAAATCCAGGTCCTCGACTGCTACGACAATCCCACCTACGCCGACGGCACCACCGGCGCCCTCTACGGCCAGTACCCGCCCCTCGCCAACGTCTGCCGCAAGCCCGGCGAGTGGCAAACCTACGACATCATCTGGGAAGGCCCCCGCTTCGACGGCGAGACGCTCACCAAAGCCGCCCGCGTCACCGTGCTGCTCAACGGCGTCGTGCTGCACCACGCGGTGGAAGTCCAGGGACCGACGCAACACCGCAACGCGGCGTCGTACTCACCTCAGCCGGAGGTCGGCCCGCTCGATCTTCAGGATCACGGCGATCTCGTGCGCTTCCGCAATATCTGGTACCGCCCGCTCAAGGGGTACGATCAGCCGTAACGCCGCCATGATTGACCCATTAACGCCGCCGTTCATTGGGGAGGAGGACCCTTTTGAGAGGGCGATTCCTCCCCGATGAACGGTTTGATAAATCAGACACAAAGACTATAATGAGGAACGTTCGGGCAACGAGAACGTTTCTCATTCAATCGTGTGGCTGAGGCGCCCCCTCGGCGGCTTTACCGCCGTTTAGGAAAGCCGCCCTGCCGCCGGTTGTGACTAACGCCTCCCCCGACACCACGGAAACACGCTCATGAACGGCCCGGATGACGTTCCCAACGGCTCCTCCGACCCTTCGCCTCAGCCTCCGTCCTCACCTTCGGCACTGAAGCCGCCTCGCCGCCGCTTCTCCTCCAGCGACCTCTCCGGCCTGGAACTCAGCACGGTCGGCTTCACCCTCGTCATCAGCAGCGTGTTCGGGCTGGGCATCGGGTACTGGGTCGATTCAAAGTGGGGCACGGGTCCGTGGGGACTGGCCGGAGGCTTTCTGTTCGGGACCGCCGCCGGGTTCATCCAGATGTTCCAGGCCCTGAAGCGGGCCAACCGGGATGAGTGACGAGCTCTTCCTGCCGCGCGTGTACCGCTCCAGCTTCTGGTGGTCGCTGCTCGTGGTGGCCGTCCTGCTGATCTCCCGGCTGACCTCGGTGGCGGCGGGGTTCGCGCTGGGCGTGGCGCTGGGGATGGGAACGCTCCGCGCCATCGAGTATATGACGGGGGCGCTGCTCCGACCGGACGCCAAACAAGGCCGCAAGGTACGAGCCGCGTTCCTCGCCATCACCAAATACTTCATCCTCAGCCTCATCCTCTACCTCATCGTTCGGGCGCCGGGCATCAGCCTTCCCGCCTTTGCGTGTGGCGTGGGCGTCCCCACCGCCATCATCTTCCTGAAGGCGCTGGGCCGCTTCTTCCAGGAGATGCGGGACCCTCCCGGCGAGCTGCGCTCCCCTCCAGGGGATTCCAACAGCCGGTAAGGAGAACCGTCGGCGACGAGTCGCCTGAACCGCAGGCGTTGGCCCGCCGATAAGCCCTGCGGCGCCCGGTTCGGGCTTGCAGAAACAGACCTAAACACGTTACAACACTCCGGGGCGCGGCACGCTGCGCCCTTTGTGTCGCTTAATCGGCGTTGTCGCGCCTGCCGCCCTAAGGGAAGGGCGCATCCCACGCAAGGCTGAGGCGCGTTCAGGCCGGGGCCTGAAGGAGATCGCATCGTTGGAACATCACGGGTCCATCTTTGAATGGCTCTGGACGCTTCACATTCTGCCTGAATGGATGCCGCGAGTCGTTCCTCACAGCCTGGCCGTGATCCTCCTGCTCACGCTGCTCTCCCTCATGGCGACGAGTAATATAGGCCGTATCCCGCGCGGCGTCCAGAACTTTATGGAGTGGGCCGTCGAGGGCCTCGAAAACTTTTGCGTGGACACCATCGGGCCGGACGGGCGGCAGTACACCCCGTTCGTGGGAACCTGCTTCCTCTATATTGTGGTGATGAACCTCTGGGGCCTCATTCCCCTGATGATGTCTCCCACCTCCAGCCTGAACACGACCATCGCCCTGGGCCTGTGCGCCATCGTCTTTGTTCACTTCTACGCTTTGAAGGCCAACGGGCTGAAGGTCTGGGCGTCGCATTTCGTGGGGGAACCGCTCTGGCTGGCCCCGCTGATGATCCCGCTTCACATCGTCGGGGAACTGGCCCGACCGCTCTCGCTGTCGCTTCGTCTGTACGGCAACATCTTCGGGGAGGAGATGGTGATCGCCATCCTCGCCGGAATGTCGCCGTGGATCATTCCGCATCTGGTGGCCCTGCCGGTGCAGCTGCCGATGATGCTGTTTGGCGTCTTCACCTCGTTCCTTCAGGCCCTCGTCTTCTCGATGCTGGTCGCCATCTACATCAAGGTGACGGTCGGGGAGCATGGCGGCCACGATCATGGCGAGGCGCACGAGTCCCACTTTGAGGATCAGGGCCACGGCGGCCACTCCGAAGGCGACCTGCTGAGGGACGCCGTGCCCGTCTGAACCGCCCCACTCCTCTGTCCACTCACCCGACTCACTCTTCCACTGTCCATCGAAACACAGGGTTCACCGTCGGGTCGGCCACCGACCCCCGCAAATCCACCCTCAAGGAGAAACGCTCAATGTTCTATCTTGGAATGCTCGCCCTCGCTGTGGGGCTGGGACTGCCCATCTCGGTCCTCTCCGCCGCCATGGCTCAGGGCCGCGTCGGCGTGGCCGCCATCGAAGGTATGACCCGTCAACCGGAGATGTCGGGACGCATCCAGACGGTCCTCATCCTGGCCATGGCCCTCATCGAGTCGCTCGTCATCTACGTGCTGCTCACCTTCTTCATGCTGCAATCCCGCCTGCCGAACCTGACCGGCGACCAGCTCAACGCAATGGCCGGTCGAGAAGGCGCGGCGATGACCGCCCCCGCGGCTCCCACCGCCCCGTAACTCGTCATGGCGCGCAGGCGATTTCCCCGGCTGACCGGTGATCCACCGCAGGCGGCCGCGCCGGGAATCGCCTTCGACGCCACTGATGTTCCCTCGCCGCCCCTAAGACGGTGATCGTCCACCTATCTTTAGGACCTCGCGCGAAGGTATCGCGTCCCGCACTCCTTGCGCGCTGAGGGCGCCTGTCCCGCTCGCATCCGGAAGGCGGTCCCCGTACTCCCCGCGTGGGCGGGGGTAAGGATTGAAGCTAACGTGAATCGGTTCCTCAATCGGCTGGTGACGTTCGCGCTCGTGGCCATTCCCGGCGCCGCGTTCGCTGCGGAACATGGAAGCGGCGAGAGTGGCGAAGGGAGCGGCGGCCTGCTGCAAACCCTTGGCATTGAGCCGAAGGGGCTGATCGTTCAGATCTGCGGCTTCCTCCTCCTGTTCCTCCTCCTCAAAAAATTCCTGTTTGGTCCGCTCCAAAGCGCGATGGCGACCCGACGCGGCGACATTCAGCATAACTACGATCAGATCGCCGCGCAGCAGGCCGAAGTCGCCCAAAAGCAGGCCGATCTGGAGCAGCGGCTCGTCGGCATCGAGAACGAGGCCCGCGAACGCATCACGACCGCCGCCACGGAAGCGAAGGCGTTGCAGGAATCCCTCCTCGCTGAGGCGCGCCAGCAGGCCGACCGCATCATGGAGCAAGGCCGCCAGATGGTGAAAATGGAGCAGGACAAGGCCCTCGTCACCCTGCGCCAGGAAGTCGCCGACCTTGCCGTGCGCGCCGCCGGACAGATCATTGACGCCAACATGAACGACGACCGGAACCGCCACCTCGTGGACGACTTCATCAACCGGGTCGGGAGCTAGCCGATGGCCGACCTCCGCGCCGCCCGTCGGTACGCCACCGCCCTGTTCAACGTCGCCCTGCGGCAAAACGAACTCGATCCGACCGAAGCCGGTCTCAACCTGATCCTTCAGGTCTGGAAGGAGAACCCTCGCCTTGCCGAGACGCTGGAACTTCCCCAGCTTCCCCTGGAACGGAAGCGGCTGATCGTGGAACAGCTCTTCACGAGGCAGGTCAACCCGCTCGTCGTCCGATTCGCGCAGCTCCTCGTCGAGAAGCGCCGCGTGGAGTCGTTCCCCGCCGCTGTCGCCGAGTTCCAGCGCCTCGCCGACGCCCACCGCCACCTGGTGCGGGCGCAGGTCACGACCGCCACGCCCCTTGCCGCCGACCAGGCCGTCGCGCTGCAAAACCGCCTCGGCGCCCGCACCGGCCAGACGGTCCTGCTGGAGCAGCGGATAGACCCGGCGATCAAGGGCGGTGTCATCGTCCGCATCGGCGATCAGGTGATGGATGGCAGCGTGCGCGGCTACCTCGACAGCCTGCGACAGCGTCTCTCCGGCGCGCGATAGACGTCCCCTTCGATCCTACAGCGACCCCTGTACACTGATAGATTTGAGAACGGAACGACCGGAGGCGACCGTCGCCCCCCGTCGCTCCAGGGAGTACTGCATGGCAATCCGACCCGAAGAAGTGACCGCCGTGCTCGAACGCGAGCTGGCGGGATTTGAACGACAAATTGAGGAAGTCGGCGTCGGCTCCGTCCTGCAGGTCGGCGACGGGATCGCGCGGGTGTACGGCCTTCAAAACGCGATGGCGGGCGAACTCATCGAGTTCGAAACCCATGAAGGGGAAACCGTCACCGGCATGATCTTCAACCTGGAAGAGGACAACGTCGGCTGCATCATCATGGGCAGCGACACCCATATCCAGGAGGGGAACACCGTTAAGCGCACCGGGCGCATCATCGAGGTCCCCGTCGGCCCCGCCCTCGTCGGTCGCGTGGTGGACGCTCTGGGCCGTCCGGTGGATGAAAAAGGTCCCATCGTCAGCGACAAAAATCAATACATCTTCACCAAGGCCCCCGGCGTCGTGCAGCGCCAGCCCGTCAAGGAGCCGCTTCAGACCGGCATCAAGGTCATCGACTCGATCATCCCCATTGGGCGTGGCCAGCGCGAACTGATCATCGGCGACCGGAGCACCGGCAAAACCGCCATCGCCCTGGATACGATCATCAACCAGCGCGGCCAGGGCGTCAACTGCGTCTATGTCGCCATCGGGCAAAAGCTCTCCACCGTCCGCCAGGTGGTCAAGACCCTCGAAGAGCGCGGCGCGATGGAGTACACCACGGTCGTGACCGCCGCCGCCAGCGAACCCGCTCCGTTGCAGTACATCGCGCCGTACACCGGCTGCACCATCGGCGAGTACTTCCGGGATAACGGCGGGGCCGCCCTCTGCATCTACGACGACCTCTCCAAACACGCGGTGGCCTATCGGGAGGTCTCCCTCCTCCTGCGGCGCCCGCCGGGCCGCGAAGCCTACCCCGGTGACGTCTTCTACATCCACTCCGCCCTGCTCGAACGCGGCGCCAAACTCGCTAACGAACTCGGCGCCGGGTCCCTCACCGCGCTCCCGATCATCGAGACGCAGGCGGGCGACATCTCCCAATATATCCCCACCAACATCATCTCCATCACCGACGGCCAAATCTTCCTCGAAACAGACCTGTTCAACTCCGGCCAGCGCCCGGCGGTGTCGGCGGGGCTGTCGGTCTCCCGCGTCGGCTCCAACGCGCAGGTCAAGGCGATGAAGCAGGTGGCCGGTCGCCTCAAACTCGACCTTGCCCGATTCCGCGAGCTCGCCGCGTTCTCGCAGTTCGCCTCCGACCTCGATCCGGCGACCCAGCGTCAGCTGGCGCGCGGCACCCGGCTGGTGGAAGTCATGAAGCAGTCGCAGTATCACCCGCTCCCCGTGGAGGAGCAGGTGATGGTGATCTACTCCGCCACCGGCTTCTACAAGTCGAACGACAAGGGGGACGTGTCCCGCCCCAGTATGCTGGAAGACCTGCCGCTGGAGGCTGTGCGCCCCTTTGAGGACGGCTTCCTGAAGTTCATGCGCGACAAGTATCCTGATGTGGCGCTGGACATCCGCACGAAGAAAGCCCTCACGGACGAGACCGCGGACAAGCTGCAAAGCGCCCTCGAAGAGTTCAGGAAAGGGTTCCACCACGAGGCGTAACCTGGCTAACCTTTCGGGGTCAGGCGCCAGACGGCTTGCAGGCGCCTCCTGTCGGCTCATGGCGCCGCCTCCCGCCCCCGTTCTCAGGAGATGAGATGGCGAGTACCCGTGAAATCCGTCGGCGCATTCGCACGGTGCAAAATATCCAGCAGATCACTTCCGCGATGAAGATGGTCGCGTCGGTGCAGCTCCGCAAAGCCCAGCAGCGGGTGGAGTACGCGCGCCCCTACGCCGAGCAGATGCAGCAGCTCGTGGGCCGGGTCGCCGCCGCCGCCGGTACCGTGGACGACCCCCTCCTTGAACAGCGCGAGGGCAATCGCCTCGGCCTCATCCTCATCACCGCCGACCGGGGCCTCTGCGGCAGTTACAATGTCAACCTCATCCGCCGCGCCAACGAAGCCCTGCAGGATCGCACGCCGGAGGAAACGCGCCTGATCCTCGTGGGACGCAAGGGTCGGCAGTACTTCTCCCGGCGGACTTATCCGATTCAGGCGTCCCTCGGCTTTCCCGCCGACGACGTGAATAACGAAACCGTGCGCGAAGTGGCGGACATGGCGCGCCAGTTGTTCCTCAGCGGCGAGGTGGACCAGGTGCGGCTGGTGTTCGCCCGGTTCGTCAGCGTTATCACCCAACGCCCGATAGAAGTTCCCCTGCTGCCCCTGAAGACCCCCGAAGTGACCGAAACGGACGCGACGGATTACATCTTTGAGCCGCCCGCCCCGCAGTTAATGAGCGCGCTGCTGCCCAGGTATGTCCACACGCAGGTGTTTCAGGCGATGGCCGAAGCCGCCGCCAGCGAACACGGCGCCCGAATGACCTCCATGTCGAACGCCACGACCAACGCGAGCGACATGATCCAGCGGCTGACCCTCGCCCTGAATCGCGCCCGGCAATCCGGCATCACCCGCGAGCTGGCCGAGATCATGGGCGGCGTGGAAGCCCTCAAGGGGTAAGCGCCCGGCGAAATTACCGACTTACAGACCGCCTGCTGACGTGGCGCCTGATTTATTTCTACAACAACAACAATCCCATAACCAATATCGTATTCTCACCCCCAGGAGTTACAATGCCCGGAATTGGCAAGATCATCCAGGTCATCGGTCCCGTCGTGGACGTGCAGTATAAGCCGGAGGAGCTCCCTGAAATCCTCAACGCGCTGGAAATCCTTCGCGGCGACGAGGTGCGGCCTCTCACTGTGGAAGTCGCCCAAATGCTCGGCAACGACGTGGTGCGCACCATCGCCATGGACGCCACCGACGGCCTCACCCGTGGCATGGACGTGCGCGACACCGGCGGGCCGATCCGCGTCCCGGTGGGCAAAGGCACTCTGGGCCGCGTCTTTAATCTCCTCGGCGAGACGATTGACAATCGAGGCCCCGCCACGGACATTGTGCGCCGGGACCCGATCCACCGCGAGACGCCCTCCTTTGAAGAACAGCGCACCGAAATCGAACTCTTTGAAACAGGATTGAAGGTTGTGGACCTCCTCTGCCCCTACATCAAGGGTGGCAAAGTCGGCCTGTTTGGCGGCGCGGGCGTCGGGAAGACCGTTCTCATCACCGAGTTAATTCGCAACATTGCGCAGGAACACGGCGGCTACTCGATGTTTGCGGGCGTCGGCGAACGCACCCGTGAGGGAAACGACCTTTGGCTGGAGATGCAGGAATCGGGCGTCATTGACAAGACGGCGATGGTCTTCGGGCAGATGAACGAGCCACCTGGCGCCCGGCTGCGGGTGGCCCTCTCGGCGCTGACAATGGCGGAGTATTTCCGTGATGACGAAGGCCGTGACGTGCTGCTGTTCATTGACAACATCTTCCGCTTCACGCAGGCCGGCGCCGAAGTCTCCGCGCTCCTCGGACGGATGCCCAGCGCCGTCGGGTACCAGCCCACGCTCGCCACCGAGATGGGCGCCTTGCAGGAGCGCATCACCTCCACCAGCAAGGGGTCCGTCACCAGCGTGCAGGCCGTCTACGTCCCCGCCGACGACCTGACCGACCCGGCCCCGGCGACGACGTTCGCTCACCTCGACTCGACGACGGTTCTCGAACGTCGCATCTTCGAGCTCGGCATCTTCCCGGCGGTGGACCCGCTCGCCTCCACCAGCCGCGCCCTCGATCCGCTCGTCGTCGGCGCCGAACATTACCGCGTCGCCCGCGAGGTGCAGTCCATTCTCCAGCATTACAAGGAGCTGCAGGACATCATCGCCATCCTCGGCGTGGACGAGCTCTCCGACGACGACAAGCTGGTGGTGGCCCGCGCCCGTAAAATCCAGAACTTCCTCTCGCAACCGATGTTCGTGGCGGAGGTCTTCACCTCGCTGGCCGGGCAGTACGTGACGCGCGAGGAGTCGATTCGCGGCTTCGATGAGATCGTTCAGGGCAAGCACGACGACCTGCCGGAGGAAGCCTTCTACATGGTCGGTAACATTGACATGGCCGTGGAGAAAGCGGCCACCATGAAGGTCGCGGCTTAAACCGGGCGCAGCACCCCCCCACACCCCGACCGGAGGCTGACCGCCGTGATGCTGAGCAACAAAACATTCCAGGTGGACGTGGTGACTCCCGCGCGTTCCATCTACTCCAACCGGGTCACCTACCTCAACGTCAAGGCGTGGGATGGCTATATCGGCATCCTCGCCCTTCACGCGCCGCTTCTGGAGCAGCTCGGCATCGGCGAACTCCGTCTGACGGAACCCGACGGCGCCGAAGTGGTCTTCGGGGTGAGCGGTGGCTTCATGGAAGTCGGCCCGGAAAAAACCGTTGTCCTCGCGGACGCCGCCGAGCGCATCTCCGATATTGATGTGGAGCGCGCCCGCGCCGCCCTCGAACGCGCGCAGGCCCGGTTGCAGGGGACGATGGAAACGCCCTCCTACGACCCCACCCGCGCCGAAGCCGCCCTTCACCGCGCCCTCAACCGGCTACGTCTGGTGGGCGCCCCGGTCCCTTCTCGTTAAACTCCGCCAATTCGGGGAGGCGGGCGACGCGCGTTTCTGAGAGGAAACCCTGAATGATCCGGCGTCTCATCGCTTTGATCGCCTTCCTCGGTTGCCTGGGGGTCGTCGGCTTCACGTCGGCGGCCCCTTTGTCGTCCGAAGAGGAATGGCTCGGCATCACCCTCCTGGGCCGGAAGATGGGCTACTCTCACACCCTTATCCGACCGGGGACCGGCAAGCGAACCTCGCTCGCCATCACCAGCGACACCGTGATTCGCACGGCCCTCCTCGGCCAGTCCCTGGAGCAGCGGATACACATGGTCATGGATGTGACGCCTGGGGGCATGCCCCTCACCAGCGAGATGACGACGACGAGCGGCGGCAAGGAGACGAAGGTCCGCGCCCGGTTTGACTCGGCGGCCATTCATTGCTCCGTCACCTCCGGCGGCGAATCGAGCCAAAAAGTCATACCCATCCCCAAAGGCGTCTCGCTGGTGACGGACCCCGACCTGGTGAAGACCGGCTCCCTGACAATGGGCAAGCCGATAACGATCTACTTCTTTAACCCGGCCAATCTCTCCATTGAGACGGCGACCCTGGAGGCCCGCCCCGCCGAATCTCTGACGGTGGGCGGCATCACGTATCCCGCGCGCGTCACCGTCACCCATTCCGGCATGGGGGACACGACGACGTGGCAGGACAAGGACGGTCGCACGCTCAAGGTGGTGGCCATGCTCGGCATGACCATGCTGCGCGAAACCCGCGAGCAGGCCCTCTCGCTCCCCGCCGACAAGTATGAACCCCCCGCCGACCTCGGCAAGGCGTTCGCCGTAAATCCCGGCAGGCCGCTGGAAGACCCGCGCGCGGCGTCCATGCTCACTCTGCGCCTCACCGCGCCAGGCCTTCCCTCCCCCGTGGTGGACGACCGGCAGAAGGTGGAGCGCGACGGCCCCGACGCCCTTCGCCTCACTGTGACGGCGAAACCGTTGACGCCACAGGGGTCCCTCACCCTGAAGCAGGCCGCGCTGGCCCAGCCGGAATGGGTGAAACCGGCCCCCTACCTCCCCGCTGACAACGCCGAAGTGAAAGCCCTCGCCGAGCGCATCCTGGGCGGCGAGACGAACGCCTTCTGGGCGTCGCAGAAGCTGCGCGACTGGGTACACCGCAATATGACCGTGCGCGCCGACATCGGCGTCATTCGCTCCGGGCTGGACGTGCTGAAGGACCGCCGGGGCGTCTGCCGGGACTTTGCGGTTTTGTATACGACGCTGGCGCGGGCGGCGGGCCTCCCCACGCGCATCGCCACCGGGCTGGTGTACGCCGACGACGCCTTCTACTACCACGCCTGGGGCGAGAGCTACGTGGGCCGCTGGGTGGACCTGGACCCCACGCTGCCCACCGCCTTCGTGGACGCGACCCATCTCAAGCTCAGCCACGGCTCGGCGGAATCGATGCTCAGCGTGGCGCGGGTGATGGGGCAGCTGAAGGCCGAAGTCGTGCAATACCATTCTGGCGACACGTCTCCGTGACGGGTTTTACCCTCCAACGGTCCAAACCATGAACTGCTATAATGGAGTCCAGAAGGAACCGTCGCCCGCTCGGACCCACCATCGGCCACGGAACAATTGACTCCTATGGCGCGTCCCAACGGACAATCTTCGGTGCTGCGTATCCTCAAGGTCAGCTCCAGCATCGCGCTGTCCGTCCTTGGAGGCTATTCGTTCCTCACCTTTGGCATTCAGTATCAGCAATGGATCTACAAAGACCGCAAATTGTACGAATTTTTCCTCGATCCGCTCTGGATCGGGCCACTATTCGGCATCCTGGGAGCGCTCATCGGGTTCCTCTGGGCCTATCTCTCCTTCGACAAACTGATTCAATTCACCGAATCGCTTGAGGAGATGCCGCCGCGCGACAAAGTGGCCACCATTCTCGGCGTGTTCCTCGGCCTCATCGCCACCAGTCTCGTGGCGCTCATTATCCTCAACTCGGTGGAGGACAAGGCCCTCGCCACCACGCTCGTCATCACTTTCGGCTACACCCTCTGCTACCTGGGCGTCACCGCGATGATGAGTATGCGCCGCGAACTCCTCTCCATCCTGCCCGGCCATGTGGAATCCCTGGACGATTTGCAGGAGCAACATCCCAAACTGGTGGACACCAGCGTCATCATTGACGGCCGCATCGCCGATATAGCCCGCACCGGCTTTATCGAAGGCCCTCTGTATGTCCCCGGCTTCGTGCTGGATGAGCTCCAGCAGATCGCCGACTCCGGAGACGCAATCAAGCGCGCACGCGGGCGTCGAGGCCTCGATGTGCTGAATCAAATGAGGAAGGAGACCAAACTCGTCGTCCGCGCGTTTGACCTGCCCACCGACCCCAACGACAGCGTGGACCTCAGCCTTGTCAATTTGGCCAAAGCGCTCCACGGGGCCATTCTCACCACGGATTACAATCTCAACAAGGTCGCCGAGTTGCAGGATGTGGTCGTCCTCAACATCAACGAGCTGGCGAACGCCATGCGCCCCGTCGTCCTCCCCGCCGAGGACCTCCATGTCACGCTGATTAAGGAAGGCCGGGACGCGAATCAGGCGGTCGCTTATCTGGAAGACGGGACGATGGTGGTGGTGGAGAATGGCCGGCGCGCCATCGGCTCCACGGTGGATGTGACCGTTTCCAGCGTGCTGCAAACGGTCGCGGGAAAGATGATCTTCGCTGAGTTGAAAGCGAATGGCGGTGCGGAGGAGGCGAATGGGAGAGACGTACGGCCTCATAACGGCGGCAGGACGCGGCGAAAGGTTCCGCCGGAACGCCCCGACGCCTCCTGATACCGCTGCGCTTCCATGGATATTCGGAGATTCATCCGGCGGCAAGTTGTTCGCGCCACTCGCAGGCAAACCGGTCCTTGCCCACACGCTCCACGCCTTCCAGCGGTGCGACGGCGTGGATGGCGTGGTTCTGGTGGGGCCTTCAGGCGACGATGAGGCGGGGCTGGTGGCGTTCGCGCGGGATGCCGGATTCACGAAGCCACTACGAGTGATTCAGGGCGGCGCCACGCGGCAGGAATCGGTATGGCGCGGCCTCCTTGCGCTGCCCGACACCGCCGACATTGTGGCCATCCACGACGCCGCGCGCCCGCTCATCACGCCGGAGCTCATTCAGCGCACGGTGGAGGCCGCTCGCGCCGATGGAGCCGCCCTCGCCGTCGCTCCCGTGGTGGACACGCTGAAGGCGATCAACGCCAATGGATTCGCCGTCAACACGGTGGACCGCGACAGCCTTCGCGCCGCGCAAACGCCTCAAACCTTTCGCGTCCCTCTCATCCGCGCCGCCCACGACCGCGCCCGCTCCGACGGCGTGGAAGCCACCGATGACGCGGCGCTGGTGGAACGGCTGGGCCATCCTGTGCGGTGCGTGGAGGGGGACCGGCGCAATCTCAAAATCACAACGCCGGAGGACCTGTTCATCGCCGAAGCGGTTCTCGCGGAAGATCGGAGGCGGGCAGCCATGGCTGAATCTCAGGCGACCTCTATCCCGGACGGACAGGAGGGCGGCGCTCCCCTGCCCCGCATCGGCTTCGGCTACGACATCCATCGCCTCGTTCCGGGGCGACGACTGGTCCTCGGCGGGGTGGAAATCCCTCACTCCACCGGCCTGGACGGGCACTCCGACGCCGATGTCCTGCTCCACGCGGCGATGGACGCCCTGCTCGGCGCGGCGGGCCTGCCGGACATAGGGCATCTCTTTCCCAACACTGAGGAGCGGTGGCGCGGCGCCTCCAGCCGGGCGCTCCTCCGCGAGGTCATGCGCCGCCTTCACGGCGAAGGGTATCGCGTGGGCAATCTGGATGTCACCCTCATCGCCGAACGTCCGAAAATCGCGCCTTACATCCCCGCTATGCGACAGGCTCTCTCTGAAGACCTGGGCATTCCTCCCGGCGCCATCGGACTCAAGGCCACCACCAACGAAGGCGTGGGGGCGCTGGGCCGCGAGGAGGCCATCGCCGCGCACGCCGTGGCCCTCATCGTGCGACGATATTAAGGGTTCGCGTCTCTCCGAGGACCTCGTTTCCGTGTATCATAGTACCGCTTCCCTGCTCAAAGCGAAGCCTTCGCCCCCTCGCGGCGCTCCCGCGTGGAGGCATGGAGGAACCTGTGATGCGAAGCGTCCTGCCTGATCCTCCCGCGTCCCGCCCGGCCCGACGGGGCTTCACCCTCATCGAGCTGCTGGTCGTCATCGCCATCATCGCCATTCTGGCCGCGATTCTCTTCCCCGTCTTCGCCAAAGCGCGCGAACGGGCGCGCCAGACCGCCTGCGCGAGCAACCTCAACCAGATTGGCAAGGCGTTCGCCATGTACTTCGACGATTGGGACGGGACCCTCAACCCGTTCGAGGCCGCCTGCACCTGGCAGCAGCCCAACTGCGGCTGGCCCAACCGCCTGCGGACCTACAACAAGTCAGTCTCACTCTTCCAGTGTCCTTCGGATGATCACAACTTTAGCTACACGCTCAACTCTTATGTCACGTGTAACACTCCTTACCTCAATTCGGGTCAGGAGGGAACTATCGCCGACGTGAAGGAGCCGACAAAGGTGATCCACGTTGCGGATTGCCCCGGCAGCGGAACGGATCGGATTGACTACACGAAGCAGACGCAAAGCGGCGCCACCGGCGATGTGGACATTGACACCAATGGCCAGCGCGACGGCGACGTGTATGGCGGCTCCAAAACGAAGACCAGCAAGCCGATCACCACACGCATTAACGGCGGCGATTACCTTTATCTCTACTTCCCCGGTCGGCACAGCGGCGGCGCGAATAACCTCCTCTTCTTCGATGGGCACGTGAAGGCGTATTCCGATTGGAACTCGGCGGCGATGACCTTCTATCGCGACGGTCCGCCGAAGTAAGCCCCCCCTCCTTCTTCGTTTGCAGGTTCGCAGCGATACTCGGCGAAACGAGTCGAGGCGTCCGCCAACGGGTCATTCCCGCAGGCGCAAGCCGACCTCACGCGCGACCGACGGAGAAGAAATGGACACTTTGAGAGTGGGATTCATCGGCACCGGCCGCAGGAAACCTCAAGCGGACGCCCAGGGATACTTCATGGCGTATGAACACGCCAATGGCTGGAAGCAGGCGGGCGGCTGTGAACTGGTCGCCTGCGCCGACATCGTGGAGGAGAACGCCCAGGCCTTCGCCCACGCGAACGGCTTCAGCGCCACGTATCACGATTACCACGACATGCTGGAGAAGGAGCGCCCCGACGCGCTGAGCATCTGCACCTGGCCCCACCTCCACCAGCCGATGGTCCTCGACGCGGTGAAGGCCGGCGTGAAGGTCATCCACTGCGAGAAGCCGATGGCCAACACATGGCGCGGCGCTCAGGCGATGGCCCAGGCCGCCAAAGAGGCCGGGACGCAACTCACCTTCAATCATCAGCGGCGCTATGGGAAGCCGTTCATCCTCGCCAAAGAGTTGCTGATGAGCGGCGAGATCGGCGAGCTGGTCCGCTTCGAGTGCGACTTCGGCAACATCTACGACACCGGCACCCACTTCATTGACATGCTCAGCTTCTACCTGGATGACAAGGCGCGCGGTGAATGGGTTCTCGCCCAGGTGGATTACCGCGAGGAGCAACTGGTTTTCGGGACTCACTGCGAGAACCAACAGGTTCTCCTGTTCGAGTATTCCAACGGCGTCTTCGGGTTCGTGTATGGCGGCAAACCGGGCGGCAAATCCCCGCTGGGCGTCGTCAACCGCATCATCGGGACGGAAGGCGTGATTGACGTGGGTGTAGGCCACGGCTCGAAAGACGCCCTCCGATGGCGGAAGCAGGGCCAAACCGAATGGAACCATCCCGACACCCATGGCGAGAGTATTCACGGGCCCCAGTTCATCGAGCGGGCCATCGCCGATGTGGTGGCCTGTTTCCGTGAAGGCCGCAAGTGCCAGCTCGCGGCGGAGAACGCCCTCGTCGCCACGGAGATCATCTTCGGCGCCTACGAGTCCAGCCGCCGCCGGGGCCGGGTGGACTTCCCGCTGGACGCCAGCGTGGGGAACTCGCTCCAGGATATGGTGGATTCCGGCGAGTTGAAGCATCAGAAAGCGTAACGCCGGGGTATCATCCTGATACGAACTACAGCAGCCCCCTTCTCCACGTGAGAGAGGGGGGCTGCAATGCTTTCAAATCCAGGTTGGAGGCGTCCCTCTGACCGGCTTACTTGCCGATGACGGGTTCACTCATCTGCACCACTTCAAAGTCGCTGCCCTTGATCTGCTTCAGGGTGTTCAGTTGATCATCGTCCCAGCGGTTATCAGGGGCGCCGGACATGAACCAGTTGCCGCCGTTGTCCGCGAGGATCATTCCGTAAGACTTCAGAGCCTTGAGGATGGGTTGGGCCTGCTTCGGGTAATTGGTGATGTTGACGCTGGCTTTCAGCCGAACGCGCATGCCCATCGGAGGAAGGGTCGGATCAGTTTTGCTGCTGGCGTAATGCGTCGCGGGGTAGACATACGCCTTGCGGCTGCGCTTTACAGTGAACCGGAAGGCGTGCTTCACCACACCGGAGGCCACTTCGTCATACTTCACGAGGCCGGGATAGATGGGCAGGCCGGCGGCGTCGGCGGAGGTCCAACCGGCGGGACGAGGGGCGTAGGTGTCGGTGTCCCAGACGGCGCCCGCGTCGGCGGACCAGCCCCCGGAGCCGGGATACGCGTTATACATCTCATACAGTTTGTGGTGCGCTTTGTCCACCACGATGACGTGTCGGTCGCCGTCGGCGTTGGGTCCGCCCTCGACGGGAGCGGTGAGAGGAACGGGGTAGGCGCCGTTGTCGCTCTCGTCGTCCCAGCTGAAGGTGGTCGGGAGGGCGGGAACGTCGCCGTTGGTCTCCATAAACGGGATGCCGTTGGGAGCGCCTTCGTAGTCGGCGCCGAAATCGGGGTGAAGGCTGGTGGCCAGGCCGATGGAGGTGAGCAGGGTGGCGGAGTTGGGGTCCACGGGATTGGTGTCCACCCGTTGCTCCCAGTAATTCTTCGCGCGATTTTTCCCCAGGGGTTCGGCGTCGTCCACCACGTCATTGGTCGCCGGGGGCGCTTCCGCCACGAGCGGCTCCACGCCGGTCGTGATGCGGAGGATGGCGATCACGTCGGCGATATTTACGACGCCGTCTCCGTTGACATCGGCGGAAAGGGTTTGCTGAGACGAGAAGGGCATCACCTTGAGGATACCCTGGAGGGCGGCCTGCGCGTCCTTGATGTCCACTTTGCCGTCGAGGGTGACATCGCCCCGCAGGGAGTAACTGTCCGAGGATGCGAGCGCGTGCGGGGAAAACGTGGCGAGAAGGGCTGCGGTACCCAGGCCGATGCAACCGGCGCGAAGGGTGGAGAGGAGGTTCACCGTACTGCTCCTTTCGGTAGCCGGGCTGTCCTATTGAGGCCGGTGAGGCGCTCAACGTAGATCCCTGGCTTTGCGTGCTCCGCCTTTCGACGGAGTTGCCGTTTCGAGGAAGTCGTGTCGGTCGCCACGGATGGCGAGGGCTTCGATCCCTGACTGGTCAGACTGGCTTAAAGGGAGAATCCGGAGGGTTGTCGCGTTCCTGATTCCGCTTCAGGGGATTGTTCCACACTTTGGATTGTGAATTGAGGCTCGAAGTACCGAAACTGTCACACTCATACGGAAAGGGCAGAAACGGCTTAACTCTTACAGGAAGTGACCGAAGGAGGCGGACGGTGGTGGAACGGCTTCCTGCGCCGGAGGGGATGCGCTGGGTCGAAGGGGCGGTTACGGCTCCCCAGGGCTTTCGAGCGGCGGGGGTGAGGTGTGGCATCAAAACAGAGGGGCCGGACATGGGGCTTCTGATCAGCGCGATTCCGGCGAAGTCCTGGGGCCTCTTCACCACCAACCCCGTGAAGGCCGCGCCGGTGATCGTGAGTCAGTCGCGCGTGCAGCGAGGCCGGGCGCGCGGGATCATCGCCAACAGCGGCTGCGCCAATTGCTGCACCGGCCCCCAGGGGATCGCCGACGCCGAAGCGATGGCCGCCCTCGCCGCCCAGGGATTAGGCCTGGCGACGGAGGAGATGCTGGTGGCGTCCACGGGCGTGATCGGCGCGTTCCTCCCCATGGAGAAGGTTCGGGCGGGCATTGATGCGGCTGTTCAGGCCCTCTCCTCCGAAGGCGGTCCCGACGCGGCGCGAGCGATCATGACAACCGATACAGTCCCGAAGAGTTCGGCCCTGGAGTTCAGCCTGCCGGATGGTCGCGTCCTCCGGGTGGGAGGGATCGCCAAGGGAGTCGGGATGATCGAGCCTCACGTCGCCACGATGTTCGCCTTTTTAACGACGGACGCTCCCCTTCCTCATGAACGAGGGGCGTCCCTCCTGCGTCTGGCGGCGGATTCCACCTTCAATTGCCTCACGGTGGACGGCGACATGAGCACAAACGACACCGTGCTGCTCTTTTCCAATGGCGCGGCGGGCGGCCTGGCATTGGAAGCGGACTCGAAGGAAGAAGGACTCTTTCTAACGGCGCTGGAAGCGGTCTGCGCCGATTTGACGCGGCAAATAGCGAGAGACGGCGAAGGCGCCACGAAACTGGTGGAGGTGCGGGTGAGCGGCGCGCGATCCACGGTGGATGCTCGGCGTCTGGCGAAGGCGATTGCGAATTCCAATCTGGTGAAGACCGCCTTCTTCGGCAACGATCCGAACTGGGGCCGCATCCTCATGGCCGCCGGGAACGCCGGGGTTCCGTTTGACGCCAACACGGCACGCGTCACGCTCGCGGGTTACACCGTCTTTGAGTTGGGCCGCCCCGCGCCGTTCGATGCCGCGCAGGTCAGCCGCGCCATGGCCGCCGAGGAGTTGACGGTCAGGTTTGAGGTAGATCAGGGCGACGCAGAAGTTGTCGTCTACACCTGCGACTTCTCCTACGACTACGTGAGGATCAACGCCGAATACACGACCTGACGGCCGCAGCCGATATCTGTTGCAAAATCTGGACAGACCCACCAGGTAAACTTCAACCCGGTTCAGGAACAGCTGCGGTTGCAGCAGGAAGCGAGGGGCCGGTGTGGAATTGAATAGTTGATCAATCTCACAAGGACGAAACAATCCGGGGATGCGGCGGGTAGGCGACGCATCCCCGGCAGAGAAGGACAGCCAGGGTGGATTTCCTATGGGGAGGGAATACCCCCTGGCATAATGTCCTGTCCACCGAGAGGAGGTCCATCTCGTGATTTAAGTGTAAACCACCTTGCACCCCGAAGTCACTAACAATTTTTGCTGTTTTTGGCCTTTTTTGGAGAAATTCCCCTTGTCTCCCTCCAACCCCTCCATCCTACGGCGATATCGGCTGATCCGCCCCACCTGTTTGGCGGATTACGAGCGCCTGGAGAAGAACTCCTTGTTTTGGGATACCTGGGGATTTCACTTCACCCACGACTGGTTCAGTCAGTCCAAAAAGAGTCCCACACACGTCGGCAAGATTCCATACTGGCAGGGGGAGATCAGCAATAAGAGGATCAACCCTCACTCCACCAACTGGACTTACTTCCTGTTGATGGATGACAGTGGGGATATTGTGGGCCGGCTGTTCTCGATAGGGGTGACGCGGGAGTTTCGGGATCGCCATCTCAGCGCCGATTGCCCGGATGCGCTCCTGCCCCTGCGCTGGGAAGAATGCACGGTCCCAAATCCCGCGCACCCTTCGACGTGCGACTATGTGGTCATGGAGTGTTTAACGGACATCTCCAATCGAGTGACCGCAACGCCCCTCTTTACAGCGAACAACATTCTGGCGGAATTGTTTCAGATTCAAACCGTCTTTTCACAAGTCCTTTGGGGTGAAAGTATAGAGATCGTGAATACCATCGCCCGACAGTATGGCTACCGGGAGATTCGTCAGGTCCTTAGCCCGCCGGACCTCCATCCCGGCGGCGAGAAGGGCGTCTTAGTGAACGTCTGGGCATGGGAGCGGGACCTGCAACGCACACAAACGGTGATCACCGCGCTGCCCACGCTGGGCGTTCCCTTCAGGACCATCGC
>JBBRGS010000012.1:0-38972 GCA_038240635.1 Armatimonadota bacterium | reverse complement strand
TCTACCCCTGCTCACAAATGAAAGGAGCATAACCTGGATCTGCCCTCCTCTCTGTCTTGACAATGGGGTCCAGCATACTTCGACTTCGACTCCTGAGCGCTCCCGCGCCAGCCGGAGGATGGACAGAGGGACAGGCGTCCGTCCTGACGGACGAGCAGCCACACGCACCGAGCGACTGCGCGCCTCCTGCGTTCCCCACGGAGGACGCTGCCCACTCTGTCGCTCGGCGCCTGCGCCACGTCTCTACAGCGTCACCACGCTCCGCTCGTTCCAGGATTGAATGATGCCCTCAATCAGCGTCTGAACCTTCAGCGCGTCCGCCCCCGATGCGTCCACGTCCTCCGGCTTCACGTCCGCCAGGTTCTGCTCCACCCACCTGCCAATCCGGCTGGGGAACGTCTCGCCAAACCCCATCATCCCGCCGAGGTAATCGAACGTCTCCGTCTGCCGCGAGTGGCGCGGGTAAAACTCCAGATGCTCGCACGCCTCCCGCAGCACAAATCGCGCCTCCGACCCCACCACTTCCAGCGTCTCCAGGCCGTAACTGCCGCCCGCGTCGTAACTCCCCGTCAGGTGCCCGATGACGCCATTTTTATACAGCAGATTGACCTGCACGTTCGACCAGATGTTGCGCCCCTTCCCCTTTTTGAAGAACGCCTGCACTTGATCCACGTCCCCCGCGAAGTACCGCATCACGTCGAGCGAATGGGGATGCAGCGCGCGAATGTGGAACCATTCCGAACTCTCGTTGGGGTTGTTGATCCACATCGTCATGTTGATCAGGTTCAAATCGCCCAGCCGACCGCTCTCCACCCACTCCTTCGCGCGCCACGCGGCGGGCGTGAACCGGTGGTTCAGGTTGATGCCGTACCGTACCCCCTTCTCCTTCGCCAGCGCCACCATCTCGCGGGCGCAGTCGATGTTGTTGGAGATCGGCTTCTCGCCCAGAGTCGGGATGCCCGCGCCGAGCAGCTGCATCGTCGGCTCGAAATGGTCCCCGCCGTTCTCCACTCCGGCGGTCGACATGCTGGCGGCGTCAATCTCCACCCCGCTCGCCAACATCTCCGGCACGGAGTAGAACGCCTTCGCCCCGTACCGCTCGGCGGCCCGATCCGCCTTCTCCCGAATGAGGTCGCACACGGCGACGATCTGACAGTCGTCGCGCTTCTCATACACTCCCGCGTGCGTGTTCCCGATCCCGCCCATTCCAACGATGGCGACTTTTAGCGGCATGGTGGAGGCTCCTTCCAAACAACTCCCGCAAGTGAGGCCGATGAAGCGACGCGCCCTGTTGAGGCGACGCGCCCCTCGCGGCCCGTGACGGAACTCTCTTCCCCGGCGCCATCCTGGAACCCTGCCAATAATCGCTCCGGATTTTCGGGAATAGAGAGAGGCGCGCGAGAGCGTTACTCCGTTACTCCGCGCGACTCCGCAGCGCGATCCCCTGCCCCGTTCGGGACGACTCCAGGCCCGCGAGGAGGATTTCGGTGACGTGACGCGCGGCATGAGCGTTAGAAAGCGGTGGCTGTCGGCCTTCACGGATGAGGTAGAGCCAATGCTCGTGCGCCCCGCCGACGCTCGCGCCCGAAGCGTCTACCGGCTCGATCAGCGGAGGCGCGTCCTCGCGCGTGTACGACTGCGGCGTCCAGAGCGACATGGTGGCGCCGTCGCGTCCGGGGATCGTCAGTTTCCCCGCCGTACCGTGAATACGAAAGTCCCACGTGCGCGCCGGGTCGCACCAGCTCGTTTCCGCCGTGCCCAGGGCGCCATTCTCGAAATCGAGGAGCAGCGTGGCGGTGTCTTCCAGCGTCGTCGGCTTGTCGAGGGTGGCGACCCGCCCCGTGACGCGCGTCACGCTCCCCAGCGCGGCCACCAGGTTGGAGACGGCGTACACCCCCATATCGAAGAGGGCGCCCACGCTGGCCCGGTTCGCATCGAAGAACCAGAGGTCATCGCCACTCTCCCCGAAATCGTCGCGCACCTCGGCGTAGTAGACTTCGGGGCCGCCGTGACTCGTGCGGCACATCGCCCCGCTCGGCTTGCCGAGGGTTCCGGCGCGGATCAGCTGTCGGGCGCGATAGACTTCGGCGGAGAAGTGCGGCAGGCAAAGGACTACCCGGTCGGAGGCGTCGGCGGCCTCCA
This sequence comes from Armatimonadota bacterium, assembly GCA_038240635.1. GTDB lineage: Bacteria > Armatimonadota > DTGP01 > DTGP01 > JAHWJO01 > JBBRGS01. The sequence continues at coordinate 36,830 of JBBRGS010000012.1, read as the reverse complement.
CGAAGGCGTCCGCTTCGGCCATGTCGCCACACAGAGGCTTCTGCATCATCAGGTGTTTGCCCGCTCGCAGCGCCTCAATGCCCGGCCCCACGTGCTGCGGGTGCGGCGTGGCGACGATCACGGCGTCCAGCGCGTCGTCCGCCAGCATCTCCCGGTAATCGGTGGTGGTGTGGGGCACATCAAACCGCTCGGCGAGGGTGTGGAGGCGGCTTTCGGTGCGCCCGTGGAGCCATGTGACCCGCGCATCGGGAAGGGACGCGAGGCCAGGGAGGTGCATCTTGGCGGCGATGCCTCCCGCGCCGATGATGCCGATCTGAAGGACGGACATGAGACGACTCCGTGTGACTACGAGGGAGCGATTTGAGAATCATCGGCCAAAGCGATACCGGTGATGCCGGGGCCGTTCCGTTTTGGCCGATTCGCCCCCGCGTCATCAAGCGCAGGAGGGCATCCCCTTCGCCGCCGAGGGGAAACGATCTACGGCGCGGCGTTGTCAGAGGTGGACGGCGCGGCGTTGTCGGCGTTGGGCGCTGTGGTGTTATCGGAGGTGGACGGGATCGGATCGTCAGGACCGGATGAGGCCGGAGTTTCGGCGCCGGCCTGGGTCGGGGCGCCGGACCCCGGAGTGAGCGGGAGATCGGAGCCGGGGGAGAGCGGGGCGTATCCGTCGCGGGTCGTCTCCTTGACCAGGACCGCCTGAAGGTGAAGATTCACCCGCTTTTCCGTCGGCAGGCGCAGGTTCGCTTCGATGTCTCCCACCTGTTCCGGCGTGAACGACCCGGTGTTGTACACCACCGCGAACACGTCCACCTCGTTCATCTCCTCCTGATAGTGAAAATCGGCCAGCTGCGCCTGCTCATACGGTTTCAGCGCCTGGACCAGCTGTGAGCGTAATAGCGCCTCCCATCGCTGCTTCGTCACCGACTGATTCAGGTTCAGTCCCAGCGTCACCATGAGCGCGCCCAACGCGACGAGACTCACCCAGTTTCGTTTCAGGATGGAATGTCCATCCTCGTTGGGATTGAGTATCTTGTGATACCCCTTCAGCGCCAGCACGGTGGAGGATGCGACCTGGATGGCGATCAGGTTGGTGAAGTACAGGACAAACCCGCCGAACCCGATGCGCAGCTCTCCGCGCGCGAGGCACAACCCGCACGTCGCCAGCGGCGGCACCAGCGCGGTGGCGATGGCGACCCCCACCAGCCCGCTGCTGATGCGCGGCGTGATGGCGGCGTACGCCCCGGCGGCCCCCCCGGCCAGCGCCACCAGCAGGTCCAGGATGTTGGGCGAGGTGCGCGAGAGGATTTCGCTGCGAAACGGGATAGTCGGGTGAATGGTCCCGATGATCATCGCAATGCCCAGCACCAGCGCCGCCCCGCCGACTTCGGTAAGCAGCGCCGTCTTCAGCAGCTGCCGGTCGCCATCCACCAAAGCCAGGGCGATGCCGGTGATCGGCCCCAGCAGCAACGCGATGATCATGGCCCCGATGACCACCGCCGTGCTGTTCATCAGGAGGCCGTAGCACGCCACGACCGTCGCCAGCCCGTTCATCAGGAAGAAACTCTTTTTGGGAGAAGCGGCTTCGGTGATCTCCCGCCGAATCTCCTCGGTCCTCCCTGTGGCATCGATTTTCAACGGCGCCCCTCCTTCTGAATGTCCGCCTTACGACGCGGGGGCGGCGCGTCACGACTAGCTCGCTTCGGGAGACGGGTTTTGAGGCAGGGCGGTCTCGGCTTTCTCTTTCGCTTCGGCTTCCGTCTCCTCCTTAGGTCGGCCCGTCTCCTGGCCGTCGCGCCCGGACATCTCCTCCCTCTTCGCTGAGGTGGCTCCGTCGCCGACGGCGAGGACGCTCTGGTCCCCCTGAAGCGAGCGCCACAGGTTGAGCGCGCGGATGACCGATTTCTCCCACTTGGGATCAAGACGGACCTCCGTGATGTTGAACGGAAGGTAAATCTTCTCGCGGTCGAACACTTCCTTCACGCGGCGGCGCGCCTCGGAGCCGACCGCCAGCACATTGGCGCGGCGCGAGTCGGTCCAGAATCGGCACCGCAGGGTGATCCAGCTGGAGGCGAGTTCCACCACCAGCACGTCGGGCGCGGGGTCTTCCAGCACGCCTTCGGTCGCCTTCACGGCTTTGAACGCGAGGAGCTGGGCGTCGGCGATGTTGGCTTCATAATCGATGCCGATGTCAAACTCCTGCCGCCGGGTCTGCGACTGGGTGTTGTTGACGACCGCCGAGGTGAAGACGTCGGCGTTGGGGATAATGACGAGGCGATTGTCGTAGGTGCGGAGGTGCGTGGCGCGCAGGTCAATGCGCTCGACGGTGCCTTCGTAACTCTGGATGAGGATTTGATCGCCGATCTGGAAACTGCGCCCCGCCAGCAGGAGGATACCCGCCAGAAAGTGCGACAGGATATCCTTGAACGCGAAGCCGAGGACGAAGCCGCTAACCCCCAGCGCCGTGACCAGCGACGACGCCTGAAACCCCAGCACCGACGCCACCGTGATGAGGCCGATGATCCAGGAGCCATAGAACGAGAGGCTGGTGATGAGCTGCCGCAGGTTGTCATCCAGGTTGATCTGCCGGACGATGGGACTCACCCCCGCGCGGACGAGTTTGGCCCCGAATGAGATGATGAACAGGAGCAGGATGGCGCTGATCAGGCGCGGGAAAGTTTCCAGAAGGCTGTCGAGGAGCTGATTGAAGGAGCGGTGCAGCGGATTGAGGATGCGCTGCACCCAGCTGTTCCGCTCGGCGCGTGCTTTACTCACCGTGTCGGTGAGGATGCCGCCCCACTGCTTCGCCAGGGCTTCGGGCTTCATCAGGGCGTCCTGCGCGTCGGTCGCCGTCACGGTGAGGACGGGGATATCGCCGATGAGGATGAGGTAACTCCCCGACACTTTCTCCACCGTGAAGTCGCCCACCTCATTCTTCCGGGTGATGAGGGTCTGGATGCGCGTCTGAATCCGTTTCGCGCGGGCCTGGGGTTCGTTCCCTCCCACGGAGAAGAGCGTTTCTCCATTAATGGACACCGGCGCCTGAATGGGCGTCGAAGCGGCGGGCGCGGCGGGCGTCGCCTGTCCCCAGGTCACTGGCCCTCGTAAGGCCATCGCCGCCAGGAGGATCAGGAGCCAAAGCGGGACCAGAACCCATCGCGCGAGAGGTTTGGACATCGGGATCACTCCGAATCGAGTCTCCATCCTGCGGACGATGGATTAAAAGAATGATGCGCCTCACCCGACGAGGCCAGGATTCCGGGGACCGGCGGGCGGAGCCGTCTTTTTGAGTATAGCCTCGTCGGTCGCGCGTTCACGATTCGGATCGCCACGGGAATCGGGCTGGAAGGCGGTCCCTCGCACTGGGGAGGGCGCCGGCGGGGCGGCGGATTTGTTGGCGGCGCAGGCCCGGTTTGCTATCCTCATGAACGCTGAAGATGGGAAAACGGGCGCTCCAGGACCCTTCAACCGTTCCTTCGCATCAGACGTTCGCCCGACTCCTTCATTCCAGAAGCCAGCCCGAACTCGTTGGCGTTCCTCTGTCTCCCCGCCTCCCACAGAGTGATCCCCGCGCGAAACCGCGCCTTCGGGCCGCTCGGAGGGTACTTCCATTTCGTCCCGTTCAGCCTCTTCCGGCGCGGAGACGCTGCCCCGCTCCCTGGATCGGTCCCTCGATCTGGAGAGTCTGGCGCTCCTGCTGAGCCAGCGTTTCCCCGGCGTTCCCCTCACCGCCCTCGGCCAGACCGTGCTGTGGGACGAACCGATGAAGGCCGTCCTCTTCGACGCGCTGCGCCGCTTCGCCCCCGGCGTCCCGTTTCGCCTGAGCGTGATGGACACCGACTACTTCGCCAAGGCGCCCCTCGAAACCGAAGGCCACGGCCAGTACGACCTCCTGCCCCACAACGACACCACCACGCGGGACCTGTGGGTCGCCACCGGGGAGGTCTCGCGCCTGTTTGGGGGCGAAACCGTCCCCTCCCGCGAGATGTTCCACCGCCACGGCGTGCATGTGGAGCGCATCGCCGCCGCCAGCGACGAACCCCGCGCCCGCTTCCTCGACCGCGTGACCGAAGCGTGGGGCTGGACCGGCCTCGTCTTCACGGGGTCCCGGCGCACCCTGGCGGGCGAAATCCCGCTCTCCGGCGTGCGCGCTAAACTGATCGAACAGCTGAGATGGGGCTTCGGGGAGACCGCCGAGTCGCTGGAGAACGCCGAAGGCCGCGCCCGCGCCCACGCCGTCGCCGAGACGTGGATCGCCGAGGTGGAAGCGTACGCCGACACCCATCCCGACGCCTCCCTCACCGACCTGTACCGCCATCTGCTGCCACGCCTCACCGCCGAACTGAACGGCCCCGGCGCCCCCGTCGCCGAGAACCTGGAGGTTGGCGGCTCCCTGGAGATGTTTCGCTTCAACCGGATGACCGCTTCAGGACCGCAGTTCGAGCTGCTCGACCTCTTCCTCCGGCCCGATACCCGTGACGCGGCCCTCGACGCCTATAACGACGCCGTGCGCGGTTCCAATATTTACACCATGGACCGGTTTGCGCCGGGCGCCATACCGTTCGATCTTGTGGTTCCGGGACGCGGGCGCGGCACCCTCCGCATCATCCCGGAACGCATCATCATCGAGCTAGAGGAACGCATCTACCTCCGCATCGCCCGGCCCATCGAGAGCGTTCACGACCTCGCGGACGCCGTGCAGGACGGCCTGGGCTGCCGGACATCGCTCGTCGGCAAGGCCCTCACGCTCATCGCCATGCTGGCCCGCAGCGCCCTCGTGACGCTCAACGAAACCGGCTCCAACTACGTCTGGCGCACCCGCAACATGATGGATCGCCTCTGCGAGCGCGGCATCAGTTTCTCCCTCTACCCCATCGTCCGCCTTCTCCTGCCCACCTGGGACACGATGGGCGTCACCGGGCACACGTTGCGCCTGCCGGATCACCTCGCCCAGGCCTTCGGAACGCCCACAATCCCGGCGCAGGACTTCTCCGAACGGTGGAAACACGTGCGGAACGATGCGCGGGCCATTCTGGAGGAGGCGACCCACACCGACAGCCCCCGCGCCACGATGGAATTTCTGGCGCGACACGGCAGCCCCGAATGGCGTGACCGACACGCCGACTACGAAGCCGCCCAGAACACGCTCCTCGACCTGCGGGGACGGCTGGACGATCTGATGCGCCGCTCCGCCGTATTGCGGGACGAACTCCGCCGCCTGAAAGCCGACTCCGAGGCGGTGGCGCGCTCCCAGGGCGACGACTACCGCTGCTCGGTGCGCCCCCTGCGTGAAGCGTTGTGGAACCTCGGCGCGCGGGGCCTCCGGGAGACAGACGGCGAGTCGGCGCAGGTGGACTTTGTCCCAAAGGGGCGCGAAACCGAAGTGGCGGACCTCCTCCTGCGCCTGGACACGGAACGCCGGCGGCGTCAATCCTTTGTGGACGAGTGGCAAGCCCTGCGGAGCCGCATCGCCGCGCGGCAAACCGATCTTCGGGACCTGAGCCGTGAGCGCGCTGGCCTGCTTCGGGAATCCCGCGTCACCGAAGCCCGCGAACAGGTGGCTCGGCTGCAACTGGAGTCCCAGGCCGCTCAGCTGGAGGTGGTCCGCAACGCCTGGCTCACCGCTGAGGGGCTGGAGCATGGGGACCATCGCCCCGCCGCGTGGTGGCTGCTCCTCCTTGACCCCTCCGGCGCGTGGTTCCGCGAGCTGCGAAGCCGCGCCCGCGCATACCTCGAACCGCTCAGCTGCTGCTACCCGCCCGCCCCGGCGGCGCCGCTTCAGGTAGACGCTCTGCCCTCGGTGAACGGCCTGAGGTCCGGCTGCGACTGCGACGAGGCGGCGATGGAGGTGGCGCCATCGTGATTCCCCGACCGGAGACGGACGTCACGTCAGGCGTCCCGTTCGTGAAGATGGAGGCGGTGGGCAACGACTTTGTGGTGGTGAACGAAGCCGATTTCGCGCCTTCCGATCTCTCCGCGCTGGCGATCCGCGCGTGCGACCGGCGCTTCGGCGTCGGAGGCGATGGCCTGCTCACCGTGAGTTCGAGCGACCGGGCCGACTTTAAGTTGCGGATGTTCAACCCCGACGGCACCGAAGACCACTGCGGGAACGGGATGCGGTGCGCCGTGTGCCTGTACGCCGGGGGAACGGACGGCGTGGCAACCGGGGAGCGCCGCTTCACGCTGGAGGCGCTGGCGGGAGTCACGCGGGCGCGAGCCTTCCTGCGGGACGGCGCGCCCTGGATCGAAACCGAGATGGGAGAGCCGCGCCTCGCTCCCGCCGACCTCCCGATGAAAGTGGACGCCGCCCGCGTGGTGGATTACCCTCTCTGGTGTGAAGGCGAGACTCTCCGCGTCACCGTTGTCTCCACCGGCACGACGCACACCGTCCTCTTCACCGACGCCACCGACGTGGCCGAGCGGTTTGAACGGGTCAGCCCGGCGCTGGAGACGCACCCCGTCTTCCCCGACCGCACGAGCGTGATGTGGGCCATCCCCGAATCGCCGGAGCGGCTGCGGATTCGGATTTGGGAGCGCGGTGTGGGGGAAACCCTGGGGTGCGGCACCGGCGCCTGCGCCACCATGGTCGCGGCGAAGTTGACGGGCCGGGTGAAGGACCACGCGACCGTCGTCTCGCCGGGGGGCGCGCTGGAAGTGGAGTGGCCGGGGCGTGGCCCCATGATGCTGACCGGACAGGCCCGCGAGGTGTACCGGGGGACCTTCTCCCCGGCGTGGCTGCGCGACCTGGCGAGGGACGCGGAAACGGAGTGAGGGCGATGGCGGTTGAGATGATCAGTCTGGACAACACGCGGCAGGCGGGAGAGAAGCTGGAGCGGCTGCGCGCGATGATCCGCGAGATGGGCAGCGTCGCGGTGGCGTTCTCCGGCGGCGTGGACAGCGCGTTCCTCCTGAAGGTGGCGCACGACACGCTGGGCGAGCGGTGCGTCGCGGTGACGGCGATTTCGCTCAGTTTCACGCCGGAAGAGGCCGAAGAGGCGCGCAAAATGGCCGAAGGGTTCGGGGCGGCGTTCATCCCCATCCAAACGAACGAGATGGCCAACCCAAACTACACCGCCAACCCGACCAATCGGTGCTACTTCTGCAAGTTTGAACTGTTTACCGAGATGGAGCAGGTCATCGCCGAGCGGAACATCCCCTGGATGCTGTATGGCGCCAACGCCGACGACCAGGGCGACTGGCGGCCCGGCCAGGAGGCGGCCCGCGAATTTGGCGTGCGCGCCCCGCTGATGGAAGTGGGCATGACCAAGGCGGAAATCCGCGTCCTGTGCCGCCAACTCGACGTGCCGGTGTGGAACAAGCCCGCCACGCCGTGCCTCTCCTCCCGCATCGCGTACGGCACGCCGGTGACGCCGGAAGCCCTTGCGCGCATCGCCGACGCCGAGCGGTTCATTCGCGGCCTGGGGTTCGTCGTGTTTCGGGTGCGCCATCACGACACTCTCGCGCGGATTGAAATCCCCAAAGACGAATTCCCCATGCTCTTCGAGGAGGACCGGGCGGATCGCATCACCGCGCGGCTGAAGGAACTAGGCTACACGTATGTAACGCTGGACCTTCAGGGCTTCCGCTCCGGCAGCCTGAACGAGACGTTGAAGGCCGGTTGATTCCGTCGGCCTCGCCTCGACGGCTGGATGCAGGAAGCGCGCGACACGCTTCGGCCTCAACGTGAAGGCGCTCGGTCGCGTCAGGAAGGCGGCCCTCGTTCGGTAAAGGCGTGTTCGCCTGTCGCCGATGATAAGGACACCGGCGCTCGCCCTCCCCTCGCTCCGGGGCGGGCCGGGAGCGCCACCGTGTACCGGGCATCCGTTCGCGGGTTGTAGGGTCGGGCGACCTCGTATAGAATGAGGAAGTTGTTACCGCTGGACCTCCTGTACTGGTTCCTTCATCCCCCTCCAGCGCCGATCCACCCTCCAACTCCGGCGCCGATCCACCCTCCAACTCCGGCGCCCGTTCGAGCAACTGAGCCTCCGTCCCGCCGGTCCCACCCATCCGCATGCCGGTTACGCCTCCTCCGGCTCTGACTCCGGCTCGGCCCGTCTGAACCGGGCGCCACGGTTTCCCCACGCGCTTCCACTGGTTTTCACTGATCCTCACGCCAGGCTTCGCTGGTTTCATTCCGCCTGTTTCCCGGACGGCCACCTTCAGGCCTCCCCGCCCCTTTGGCCCATCCGCCTTCCCGCTCCGTCCCCATCGGCTTTGCGCCGCGCAACACCCCCTGCCGACCGGGAGGTCTCCGTCCCTCCAGCCCGGTTCCCTCGGAGGTGCTTTTTGAATCGGTTAATCGCAGTCTTTCTCCTCCTCCTTCTGGGAGGTTCTCGCGGGTGGAGCGCCGACACCGCGAGGTTTGTTCAGGCCACGTCTCGCGACGGTAAAGTCAACCTCGCCTTTTCCGACGCCGTCACTTACCGCGCCGAACGGTTCTCTAACCCGCCCCGCCTGGTGCTGAACCTGTATGGCGCCCAGCAGGACCGAAAATCGCCCGACCTGACCCGGCTCCGCGCGCCCTGGCTGGCCAGCGTGAAGGCCCAGCCGCTGTTCAGCGATTCCCTGCGCCTCACCTTTCAACTCAGCCAGGATATTGATCTCGAAACCCAGGGCGCCCTCCGAACGACTTCCCTGACTCTCGCGCCCCGTGGCTCCACCAATCGGGGCGACGATACCGTGATGTCGGTTCCGGTTCCCGCCGCCAATGGGACGCTTCCTCCGAGGCGAGACAAGAGCGACGCCAGCCGCCCGACGACGGGAGGAGATAACGCCCCCGGCGACCCCGGCAAAACCACCGTGGAGCGCATCGGGATTGAGACGGGCGATGAACTCTGCCGCCTCCAGTTCGATCTGTCCAGCGACGTGAAGCCGCAGGCGTTCGTCATCAACCCCGATCCGCCGCGCTCCTCGTACTACCGCCTGGTGATGGACTTTCCCAACGCCGCCGTCGTCCCCCCGGAACAGTCTCGCGCCGTGCCGGACAACGCGCTCATCGCCAAACTGCGGATCGGCGTGTTTGACTTCACCGCCGCGCGGGTCGTCCTGGATCTGAAGCGAAAAGTCAATTACTCGATCACCACGGACCCCGCGAGCCATCAGGTCACGCTCACTCTGACGCCTTTCACCGGCGCGGGAGGACCGGCCGAAGTGGGCGGGTCCACCGGGATTGGCGGCGGAGACCCCTCCTTTAGCGGCGCGGCCCCCTCCACCGAAGCGGGGGCGCTTCAGGGTCGCACCATCGTCATAGACGCGGGGCACGGCGGCTACGATAATGGCACGAACGGCTACGGCCTGCTGGAAAAGAACGTCGCCCTGGACATTTCCCGTCGCCTGGCCACTACCCTGAAGGACGCGGGGGTGAACGCCATCCTCACCCGCGACGACGACCGGTTCATCCGCCTCCCCGACCGGCCCGCCGTCGCCAACCGCATCGGCGCGGACGCCTTCGTGGCCATCCATCTCAACTCCACCGGCTCCGTCCGCAACATCTGGAGCGGCACCGAGACCTACTATCACTTCCAGGACCCCGTCTGCCGCGAACTGGCGAAGCAAATCCAGTCGCAACTCATTCTCGCCATCGGCCTCCCGGACCGCGGCGCCCGCAGCGACACGTTCATCGCCCCTCGCCTGGGCTTCTCCGTGCTGCGGAACTCGCAGGTGCCCGCCGTCCTCGTGGAAGTGGGCTACCTCAATCATCCCGGCGACGCGGCCAAACTGAAGACCCCGGAGTTTCGACAGCGGGCGGCGGAGGGGATCATGGCCGGCCTTCGCAGTTACTTCGCACGGGCCAGCCAGTCCGCCCGAAGGAGCGCCAACCCATGAAGAGTAAACTCGGTTCCTTCCTCGTGATGCTGGCCCTCTCCTCCGTGGTGATGATGCTCGGCTACCAGCAGTACGCCCCCCGCGAAGCCGGCCCCAGCCGTCAGGGTGTCCTCAACCTGCCGACCCCTGGGGGCGACCGCGATCCGATCTCCCGCAAGCGACCCGCGCGGCGCTCCATCGAACGCGATCAGCCGACGGAACCCCAGGCTTCCAGCGTCACCTTGTACGCCATGCGAGCGCGCGGCGAGACGATGGCCCTCACGCCCGTTCGGACCCAGGTTTCGGAAGCGACCCCGCTCGGCGCCCTGAAAGCCCTGGCGGCGTTCCAACTGCGCGGCGAAATCGAACCCATACTCTCCAAAGGGACACAGGTCAACAGCGTGACCGTCAGCCCGTCCGGCGACGCGACGGCGGACTTCAGCCGGGACCTCGTGGAGAACTTCCCCGGCGGCTCCCGCACCGAGCAGCTCATGATCGCTTCCATCGTCAGCACGCTCACCCAGTTCCGCACCGTGAAGCGCGTCACCATTACGGTGGACGGCAAGCCGGTGGACAGCATCGGTGGCCACATCGAGCTGGACGAGCCGCTGACCCGCGCCGACGCCCTGGCGTTCGCCGACGCGAAGGGTGGGGAGTAGCGACAGTTCTCTGCGGGAGTCTCCTGCGGGAGGGAGAGGGCGTCGGCCCCGGAGCGCGCCGCCTGACGACGAGGAGGAATGAGTGACGCTTCAGAGCCGCACGCGGCTGGTGAAAGTGTGGGAGACGACGCCTTCTGAGCGGTCGTTCCCGACCTGGCGACGGGACCCGGTGCGCTGGAAGCCTGCCCCGGAGCCGGGCATGGCGGGCCGGGCCATCGGGCTGTTCGACTCCGGGCTGGGTGGCCTCACTGTCGCGCGGGAGGTCCTGCGCCTCATGCCCGGCGTCCCCCTCGTCTACCTCGCCGACACCGCGCACGTCCCTTACGGCCCTCGGCCCGCTTCGGAGATTCGGGAATTTTCGCGGGGGATCATCGGCGCGCTGGCGGACGCGGGCGCGGGCGCGATCCTCGCCGCGTGCAATATGTCGAGCGCCCTCGCGCTGCCCACGCTGGAGGCCGAGGTTCCCCTGCCGCTGGTGGGGACGATTCGCCCTGGAGTCGCCGCCGCGCTGGCCGTGTGGGAAGCGGGGCCGCTCGGCGTGCTGGCCACGGAAGGCACATGCGACAGTGGCGCCTACCCCGCCGAAGCCCAAAGAAGGCGCCCCGGTATCGCGGTGGAACAGGTCGCCTGCCCCGACTTTGTCCCTTTGGTGGAAGCGGGGGCCGTCGAAGGGCCGGACGCCGAGGACGCCGCCACGCGGTATATGGCGCCGCTGCTTCGGGCGGGTTGTCGCACCGTGATTCTCGGCTGCACGCACTACCCCTGGTTGTTGCCTGTCCTTCGAGACGTGGCGGGCGCGTCCGTTCGGTTTGTGGACCCCGCCCGCGCCGCCGTCGAGGCGATGGCCCGTCTCTGGACTCCTCCCCTCGCCAGGGAGGGCGCGCCGGAAGACGCCGTACCCCATCGGTTCGCCGCTACCGCTGAGGCCGAGCGGCTAGCGTGGGGCGTGGAGCGCTGGCTGGGCCTCCGCGTTTCCGCCGAGGAGTGGCCGCTGTGGCGCGCCGCACCCGCCCTCTCCCAATAAGGGGCGGATGAACCGTTCAGGGGGTGATGCCGCCCCGCCCTCCCTCGCAGCTGACACCGGGAGGCGCTTCGTCCGAGGGCGCAATCCCGTATAATAGGACCGGCGAGGCGGGCTAAATCCTGGCCCGTACCTCGCGCCTTTCCCGATGGCGATGGAGGATACGGAGGACGCGAACATGGTGATCTATCACAACGGCGAATACCTCGAAGAAGCGGACGTGCGGGTCTCCCCCTTCGATCACGGCCTGCTGTACGGCGATGGCGTTTTTGAGGGGATTCGGGCTTACAGTGGCCGCGTGTTCAAACTCCACGAACACATTGATCGGCTGTACTCCTCCGCACACAGCTTCCTCTTTCCGCTGGAGGCGCATTACTCCCGCGAGCAGATGGCCGAAGCTGTCCTCGAAACCGTCCGTCGTAACGACCTGCGCGACGCCTACATCCGCATCACCGCAACGCGCGGCATTGGGCTGGGTCTGGACCCCAAAAACTTCGAGGGACGCCCGCCCACCGTACTGATTATGGCGGCCAGGCTGACGCTGTACCCGCCCTCCTGCTACGAAAACGGGATGAATACGGTGACGGTGAGCGTGCGCCTTCCCGCGCCCGACGCGATTGATCCGCGCATCAAGTCCACCGGGAAATACATCAACAACATCTGGGCCAAGTTTCTCGCTAATCAGTACGGCGCCGATGAGGGCCTGATGCTCACCGCCAACGGCTACGTCGCCGAGGCCACGGGAGACAACATTTTCATCGTGGAGAAGGGCCGCCTCTACACGCCGCCGGTGTACATTGGCATTCTGCCCGGAATCACGCGCTCCACCGTGATGGACCTCGCGGCGGAGGAGGGCGTGGATGTGGAGGAGCGGATGATGACCCTCTTCGATGTGTACAACGCCGACGAAGCGTTCCTCACCGGCACGGCGGCGGAGGTGGTGCCGATGGTGACGGCGGACGGTCGGAGCATTGGCGACGGGAAGCCCGGCCCTCTCACGAAGCGCATTATGGACCGGTTCCGTCGCTACACCCGCGAGAACGGCGTTCCCCTGTAGCGGCCATCTGCCGGGCGCACGATGGCTGGCCCGTCGCCCGGCCGGGGCGGCGCCTCCCTTCAGAGGGGTCATAGAGCGATTACAGGAAAGGGATTGGGAGCGACGGCTGATGGCGGAGGCGTCCAACGAGTATGATCACCCGTGGAAGGAGGCGCTGGAGCGGGCGCTGGCGGACTTCTTCGCCCTCCTCTTCCCCGACATCGGCGCTCAGCTCGACTTCTCCGTGCCGCCCCGCTTCCTCGACCCCGAACTGAGCCAGATCGCCCCGGACGCTCCTGTTGGCCCGCTCCACGCCGACCGTCTCGTCTCCGTGAAGGCCCTATCCGGCGAAGAGCGCTGGGTCTACATCCACATCGAGGTCCAGTCGCAGAAGGACAACGCGTTCGAGGAGAGGATGTTCGGGTATCATGCCCGTATCTGGGATCGGTTCCGGCGCCCGATCACCAGTCTCGCCGTGCTGGGAGACACGCAGCCCGAGTGGCGGCCCGATCAGTTTTACATGGAGCAGTTCGGGTGTGAGACGCGGTTTCGGTTTCCGGTGGTGAAACTGCTCGACCTGGACGTGGAGCGGCTGCTGGAGGCGGCCCCGACGAACCTGTTCACGGTGGTGGTGGCGGCGCACCGGGCGGCTCAGGGGACAAAGGGGAACGAGCGGCTGCGAGCGACCGTGAACCTGGCGAAGCGGTTGTATGGGATGGGTCTGACGACGGAAGAGGTGAAGGAGCGGCTTCGGTTTCTGGAGTGGGTGATCGGGCTGACGGCGGAGCAGGAGTTGTCGTATCGGAGCCAATTGGAAGCGTATGAGGAGACGAAAATGCCTTACGTGCTGAGTTTTGAGCGGGTTGGGATTGAGAAAGGCCTTGAGGAAGGCTTGAAGAAAGGGCTGGAGCAGGGACGGCAGGACGCGGCGTTGACCTTGTGCCTTCGACAGCTGCGTCGGAAGATCGGAGCAGTGAGCGAGGCGCAGGAGGAGGCGTTGCGGAGTCTCCCGGTGGAACGTCTGGAGGCGCTGGCGGATGCGCTCCTCGACTTCTCCGCGCCGGAGGACCTCGACAACTGGCTCCGTAGCAACGCATCCGACCCGGCGTAAAGCCCGCCCTTCACCCGACGCCCGCCAACTCGCAAGCCGGGCGCTCGTCACACAGGAGCGCCGCCGGGCGCCCGCGCCTCCCCCATGAAGCCCTCGGCCCTCTCTTTCCGATACACTTGTACACCCGGCGCTCCTAAAAGGGATAGACCTCATGCCTCCGCTGCGTTGCGCTCAGTGCGGCTCCTGGAACGCCGATCTGCAACTGACTGTGGAAGCGCAGGGCGCCGCCCCTGAAACCTCCGCCGTGTGTGGCGGCTGCGCCGAGCGGCTGGAACGCGCGACGCTGGGCCCTTTGGGAGCGCTGGCGCCCCACGCGCTGCTGGCCCGACTCTGCGCCGATGCCGAGGAGCCGACATTTCGCTGCCCCGTGTGTGGCTACGACGTGGAAGACCTTGCGCGACACGGCAAACTCGGCTGCCAGCGCTGCTACCTCACCTTCGAGGAGGAAGTGCGAAACCTCGTCCGGCGCGCCATTGGCCGGGAACTCCATCGTGGGAAAACCCCGCCACTACCCCTGACGCCGCCGTCCGCCTGAGGAGTCTTTTCACGTCTTCGGCGCTCCGTACGACCCTTTCCTCACCTTTCCCGTCATAACGCCCTATGGGCCTTCCCCTCTATCAGGTAGACACGTTCACGGATCGCCCCTTCTCCGGCAGCCCGGTGACGGTGTGCCTGTTGCCCGGCTCCTACGATCCCCGTTGGCTTCAGGAAGTGGCCGCCGAACTGTGCGCCCCGATCACCGCCTTTGTCCGGCGGCGGGCGAGTCATGGGTTTGATCTGCAACTCTTCACCCCGCATAACGAGGTGAGTCGCCATGCCCCGGCCACCCTTGCCGCGGCGCACCTGCTGTGGGAAACCCGGCTGCTCACGCCCGACGCCTCGGCCCTCCTGTGTTCGAGTGGCGGGCCTTTCACCGTGGAGCGGGAAGGCGACCGCCTGGCGCTCGACATCCCCGCAATTCCTCCGGAACCGTGCATCCTCCCCGATGGCCTTGTGCAGGCTCTCGGCGCTCACCCCACATTCCTGGGGATCAGCGCCCTCGATTATCTGGCGGAACTCGATCACGAATCGACTGTGCGCGCCCTGGAGCCGGATTTCCATCGGCTTGCCTTGCTCCCCATGCGGGCGGTGATGGTGACGGCCCCCACTTCCGCCCCCGGTTGCGACTTTGTGGCGCGCTTCTTCGCTCCGGCGGAAGGCGTTCCTGAAGATACCGTCACCATTGCCGCGTACGGCTGCCTCGGCCCCTTCTGGGCGGAGCGGTTCGGGAAAACCGATGTGACCGGCTATCAGGCGTCGGCGCGGGGCGCCCATGTGGCCGTTCACGTGGAGGGCGACCTTGTGCGCGTGAGCGGCCAGGCCGTCACCGTGTGGCGGGGCGAGCTGCTGTAGCGGGTCGCCGCTTTTCTCCAGGGGCGGTGTCCGGTATGATAAAGGAACGGATGTTCCCTTTACCGAGAGATGAAAAATGGGCCGAGTACAGATCACCTCCATCGAAGCGAGCGGGATTCTCTCTCCTCAGAAGAAGGACGGCTTCACCGGGTTCGATTTCACTATGAACCCGTACGTCGGCTGCGCGTTCGGCTGCACCTACTGCTACGTCCGCGAGATGCAGTACGGCGATGACGCCGCCGACAAAGCCGTCTCCTGGGGCGACTGGGTGAAGGTCAAGGCAAACGCCGTCGCGCTGCTGCAACGGTCGGGGCGCAAACTATACGGCAGAGGCGTCCTCATCGGTTCCGCCACCGACCCGTATCAGCCCATCGAGCGCCGAACCGGCCTCACCCGCGCCCTGCTGGAGACGCTGGTGATGGCGTACCCCTCCCGCGTGAGCATCATCACGCGCAGTCCGCTCGTGACGCGGGACCTGGACGTGTTCGCCCGCTTCGGGGAGAGCCTGAACGTCTGCGTCTCCATCCCAACCGATGACGACGCCGTGCGGAAGGTCTTCGAGCCGTCGGCGCCCTCCATCCCTCAGCGACTGGAGGCGCTGGGCGCGCTGCGGGAGGCGGGGGTCCGCACGATGGCCTTTGTGGCGCCGCTGCTGCCGTTCGACCCGCAGCGACTGGGGGAACTCCTCCGCCCGCTCGCCGACGACCTGATGGTCAGTTCCATGCGGTACCACGACACAGACGAGGCCATGAAGGCGCGATACCGACTCTTCGGCTGGGGGAGGAGCGAAATCCGCGACTCCTCATCGGTGAAGGAGCGCCTGCGCGCGGCGTGGTCCGGCGGAGCGCTTCCATCCCTCCGCGCCGAGTATCCGCTCATTGAGGCGGGAGACTCTCCCGTCGAGGCTGATCACCCTCCTGCGGGCGTCCTTGTCCGCGCATAATCACTCATGCCGTCACTTTGCGCTTCCTCGCCGCCCTCGCTCGCTGGAGGATGATATGACCCCTGACGAAACGTCCGCTTCCGCCTCCCTGGAGCCAGCCGATTCCGCTCCCGCGCCTCCCGGAGCCATTGTTCCCCCGGAGATCGCCGCCGAAGCGAAGCGCCTGCGCGACTGGCTGAACTACCACAGTCACCGGTACTACGTCCTCGACGCGCCGGAGGTCTCCGACGCCGAATGGGACCGCCGCTTCCGGGAACTCTCCGACCTCGAAGCCGAGTATCCCGACGCCATCACGCCCGACTCTCCCACGCAGCGCATCGGGGCGGCCCCGGCGGACTTCCTCCCGGCGTACTCGCACCGGCAGCCGATGCTCTCCCTGGGGAACGCCTTCAACGCGGGGGAGCTGGTCGCCTTCGATGGCCGAGTGAAGCGTGTGCTGGGGCTGGACGGCGACGCGACGGTGGAGTATGTCACCGAGTTGAAGATGGATGGCCTCGCGGTGAGCCTCACCTACGAGGAAGGCCGCTTCACCCTGGGCGCCACGCGCGGGAATGGCTCCACCGGCGAAGAGGTGACGAACAACCTGAAAACCATCCGCAGCCTGCCGCTCATCCTGCGCCCCGAAGGACCGCCTCAGCCGAGCCGGATGGAGGTGCGCGGGGAAGTCTACATGACGCGCGGCGAGTTCGCCCGGCTGAACGCCGAGCGGGAAACGGAAGGGTTGCCCCTGTTCGCCAACCCGCGCAACGCCGCCGCCGGGGGCCTCCGCCAACTCGACCCGAAGCTGACGGCGCGCCGCCGCCTCGATCTTGTCTGCTACGAAATCGGATATCACGAAGGGCCACTCGTGGAGACGCAGCGCGAGGTCCTCGACGCGCTGGCGGCGTGGGGCTTCCGGGTGAACCCTCACGCGCGGCTCTGCCCTTCCATCGCCGAGGTGGTGGCGTTCGTGGAGGAGTGGGAGACCCGCCGAGAGACGCTGGAGTATGAGACCGACGGCGTGGTGGTGAAGGTCAACTCCCTGGCGCTGAGGAGCGAGCTGGGGCAGGTGAGCCGCTCGCCGCGCTGGGCCATCGCATTCAAGTATCAGCCGCCGCGCGCCGTCACCCGCGTGGAGGAGATCGCCGTGCAGGTGGGCCGCACCGGCGCCCTCACTCCCGTCGCCGTGATGGAGCCGGTGGCGCTGGGCGGGGTGATGGTGCGGCGCGCCACGCTGCACAACGAGGACGAAATCCGCCGCCTCGACGTGCGCGTGGGCGACACCGTGCAAATCCAGCGCGCCGGCGAAGTCATTCCCGAAGTGCTGGAGGTCCTGACAACGCTTCGCCCCGACGGCGCCGTTCCGTTCGTCATGCCGACCGAATGCCCGGTATGCGGCGGCGACGTGGAGCGCCCCGACGGCGAAGTCGTGACCCGTTGCATCAATGTGGCCTGCCCCGCCCAGCGCCGGGAGCGCATCCGGCATTTCGCGTCACGCGGCGCGATGGACATCGAAGGCATGGGTCCCGCCCTCATCGCGCAACTGGTGGACACCGGCCTCGTGAAGGACCCGTCCGACCTGTTCACCCTGACGGCGGACCACCTGATTCCGCTGGAGCGCATGGCGGAAAAGTCGGTGGAGAACGCGCTGAGCTCCATTGAAGCCGCGAAGGACCGCCTGGTGGAGCGACTGCTGTTCGGCCTCAGCATCCGGCACGTGGGGGAGAATGTGGCGCGCCTTCTCACGGCGCGATACCCGTCGCTTCAGGAACTCGCGCAGGCGCCGGAGGACACCATTGCCGCTGTGCCAGGGGTGGGGCCGGTCATCGCGGCGAGCGTTCACGCCTTCTTCCGGGAGCCACATAACCTCCGGATGCTCGATGCGCTGGCGGCGGCGGGGGTCCGTGTTCGGTCGGAGGCGGAGACGGTCCTCGTGACGGAGGGCGGCGCCATCGCGGGGAAGTCGTTCGTGTTCACGGGGACGCTTTCGACGATGACGCGCCTGGAGGCGGAGCGGTTTGTGATCGCGCGAGGCGGTCGCGCCACGTCCAGCGTGAGCAAGGCGACCGATTATTTGGTGGCGGGCGAGAAGGCCGGGTCCAAGCGGGCGAAAGCGGAACAGTTGGGGGCCCTTATTCTCACCGAAGCGGAGTTTCGGGCGCTGGCGGGACTGGACGCTTCCGGGGTGGGGCCGCCGGAGAGCGCAGCGCTTCTTCAGATTCCCTTGCCTGTCGCCGCGTCGGAGGAATCGGCTTCATAAACCTTGCCGCCTGAGCCGTCTCCTGCTATGATTAGCGTTGGCCTATCCTGACGCGAAAGGACTTTTCTCATGTCACAAAGTTGCGCAATCTGCGGCAAATCCTCGATGGCGGGGCAGCATATTCGGCACCGGCACTCCGGTCAATGGAAGTTTCGCGCCCCGCGCACCAAGCGGCTCTTCCGGCCCAACCTTCAGCAGGTGCGGCTGCCGTCGAATGGCGAGATGAAAAAGGCGATGGTTTGCACAAAATGCATGAAGGCGGGCAAAGTACTCACAGCGGCCTGAACGCCGACTTTGAACGCCGACTCTGAACGCCTGTCGCCGAAAGGGGCAGGGGCCAGATGACGGCGTTTCCCCCTGACGGCAGGACGAACCGGAACGGTGGAACGACATGAAAATCATCGTGGTGGGCTGCGGACGAGTCGGCTCGACCCTGGCGCTGACGCTCGTCTCCCAGGGCCACACCGTCGCCCTCATTGACAAATCCCGCAGCGCCTTCGATGTCCTGGGGGCGGAGTTCAAGGGACGCACCTACGTCGGCCTCGGCTTCGACGACGACCTGCTCCGCAAGGCGGGCATCGAAACCGCCGACGCCCTCATCGCCGTGACCGGGGGCGACAACTCCAACCTCATGACCGCCCAGATCGCCCGCGTCAAATACGGGATGACCCGCGTCATCAGCCGCGTGAAGGACCCTCAGCGGGCGCAGGTGTACCGCCAGATGGGCCTCAACACCTACTGTGGCACCCTCGTGCACAGCGGTATCCTCATGGACGCCCTCATGGGGAAGCCGTTCAGTTCCATTGAGGAGTACCTGGACCTCAAGCCCAACGAAACCCTCCACGTGGACGGCGAACGGCCCGCCTCCCACCTTGCGGACATTGCGCCGCCACAGAAGGCCGACGCCCCGGACCCCGAACCCACACGAGCGTAACGATTCCACGGGGCGCCGTCATCGGGCGCCCCTTTCGCAGGCGGCTCCAACAGAAGGAAACTGTCCATGTATGTGGTGCTGGTGGGCGGAGGCAAGGTCGGCTACTACCTTACGCGCACGTTGCAATCGGAAGGCCACGAAGTCCTCCTCATCGAGGAGCGGAATGACCGCGCGTCCCGCCTCACCGAAGACCTGGGGGACGCGGTCCTCATCGGGGACGGCTGCAACCCGAACACGCTGGAAGAGGCGGGCGTCTCCCGCGCCGAAGTCGTCGCGGCGGTCACGGGGCACGACGAAGACAACCTGATCGTCTGCCAGGTCGCCAAGGAGAAATTTGGCGTGCTGCGGACCATCGCGCGGATCAATAACCCGAAGAACAAGGATATTTTCCGCCGCCTGGGAATCGATTCGGTCGTCAGCAGCACCGAAATCATCTACCACATGATCGAGCAGCAGATTCCGACCGGCGACATCATCCCCCTGGCGGCCCTGCGGCGCGGCGACATTGAAATCATTGAAGCCGATCTCACGAAATCCTCTCCGGTGGCCGGCAAAACCCTCGCCGACATCCATCTGCCCGCCGACTCGATCATCATCTCCGTCCTCCGGGGCGACGATGTGCGCCTGCCCAGTGGCGACACCACCCTCCTCCCCGGCGATACCGTGATCGCGCTGGTGAAGCAGGATCAGGAGACGGCCTTCCGTCACGTCTTCGCCGAGACGTGGGACTAACCCGCCCGTGTCCTTCCCTTCGCCTCCTTCACGGGTGCCCATGGCGGCCCCCAATCTCCAGTACCGGGCGCTCAAAGCCGACATTGACGCCGCCGTCGCCGATGTGCTGACTGATGGCCGATACTACCTGGGGCCGAAGTGCCAGGCTCTCGAAGCCGCTATCGCCGACCTGTGCGGCGTCTCCCACGGCATGGGCGTCAACTCCGGCACCGACGCCCTCTCGCTCTCCCTCGCGGCGCTCGGCGTGGATCGCGGCGACGAGGTCATCACCACCCCGTTCACCTTCTTCGCCACCGCCGAGGTGATCGCCAACCTGGGCGCCGTCCCCGTCTTCGTGGACATTGACTCGCGCACGCTCAACCTCGACCCCGAAGCCGTCCGCCGAGCCGTCACCGACCGCACCCGCGCGATCATGCCGGTGCATCTCTTCGGGCAAATGGCGGATATGGACGCCCTCATGGCCCTCTCCCGCGAACGCGAGATTCCCGTGGTGGAGGACGCGGCCCAGTCGGTGGGAGCGGTGTTCAACGGGAAACCGGCGGGAAGTTTCGGCGACGCCACCGGCATCAGCTTCTTTCCCACCAAGAACCTCGGCGCGTGCGGCGACGCGGGCATGGTCGTCACGCCCCGCGACGACGTGGCCGAACGGGTGCGCCAGCTCCGCTTCCACGGCAGCGGCGGGGCCGCCATCTATCCCCGCCTGGGTGTCAACAGCCGCCTGGACGACGTGCAGGCCGCCATCCTTCTCGTGAAGCTGGAGCATCTCGCGGCCTGGAACCTTAAACGGCGGGAGAACGCCGCCCGCTACGACGCCGTCCTCGCCGGAACGTCCGTGACGCCGCCCTGGCAGGACCCTCGCTGTTATCATATCTTCCACCATTACACCGTGCGAACGCCGCGCCGGAACGAACTCCAGGCCTTACTCGATGATCTGGGGATTGACAGCCGGGTGTACTACCAATTGCCGCTGCACCAGCAGCCTGTCTTCGCCTCGCTGGGCTATCAGGACGGGTCGCTCCCGGAGTGCGACCGCGCCGCCCGCGAAGTCCTCTCCCTGCCGGTCTTCCCGGAGATGACCGCCGAGCAGCATGAGCGCGTTCTGGAAGCGCTGGCCGAATACGTTCAGGCTGAAGGCTGACCCAAATCCACATTGAAGAAGGTTTCGCGACGCCCGAACGCCGTGAACGTACGGGAACCGGCGCCATTGAGGGAGTGATGTATGCCAAGGCAAGCGATGATATTGGCGGCGGGGGTCGGCAGCCGACTCGACCCGCTGACCCGCAACCTGCCCAAGCCGATGGTCCCCATCATCAACAAGCCGGTGATGGAGCACATCCTGGAGTTGCTGAAGAAGCACGGCTTCACCGAAGTCGTGATGAACCTGCACCATCTCGGCTCGTGCATTAAGGAGTACTTCGGCGACGGCTCCAAATGGGGCGTGAAGGTTCACTACTCCATGGAGGAGGACCTGCTTGGCACGGCGGGCGGCGTCAAGCGCGTCTCCTCCTTCTTCAAGGACACCTTCCTCGTCATCGGCGGCGACGACCTCGCGGACCTCGATCTCTCCCGCATGATCCGGTACCACGAGGAGAAGCGCGCGGTCGCCACCATCGCGCTGTCGCTGGTGGAAGACCCGTCGCAGTACGGCATTGCGCAGCTCAACGAGCGCGGGCGCATCACCCGCTTCCTCGAAAAACCGAAGGACGCGACGATCTTCTCCAACACGGCCAACACCGGCGTCTACCTCTTTGAACCGGAAATTCTTGATCTCATCCCTCACGGGGAATTTTACGATTTCGGGAATCACCTCTTTCCCAAGCTGCTTCAGTTGAAGAAGCCGTTCTACGGCTACCTCACCGCGAGCTACTGGAGCGACGTGGGCCACCTGGAGAGCTACCGCAACGCCCATTACGACGCGCTGGCCGGGCGGGTCAACATGATCTTCCCCGTGAAGGAGCAGCGCAAGATGGTCTGGATCGGCGACGACGTGGAGATTGACCCCACGGCGGAAGTCGGCTACCCGGTGGTCATCGGGAGCGGTTGCCGGATCAAGGCGGGCGCCAAAGTGCTGGAGGATTCCGTGCTGGGCAGCAATTGCACCATCGAGGAGGGCGCGGTCGTTCGCCGCAGCATCCTGTGGGACAACGCCACCGTCATGCGCGAAACGTGGCTGGATCGGTGCATCGTGGGAGCCGGATGCGAGGTGCAGTCGAACGCCGCTGTGTTCGATGGCGTGATCGTGTCGCCGCACCGCAACGGAGAGCGGAACCACGAAGCCTGAAACGATGGCGCGACCGGATGGAACCCCGGAGCCTGAAGCGACCGCGCCGCCCAACGCGATGATGGAGCCGGAAGCGACGGGGCGCATGGACGCGACGCCGGAGGTCTCCGAGGACGCTCCACGCCTCCGCATCCTCCGCGCGGGCCTCACCCCCTACCCCGACGCGCTGGCGTGGCAGGACCGCCTCCTCGCCGACCGGCAGGCCGGACTTATCCCGGACACTCTGCTGCTGCTCCAGCACCCGCCCACATTCACCTATGGCGCCCGCCCGCGACCGGAGCACCTGCTCGCTTCGCCGGAGGAGCTGGATCGGCTCGGCATCGGCGTGCATCACGTCCGGCGCGGCGGCGACATCACGTATCACGGTCCCGGCCAGGTCGTCGGCTACGCCTTTGTGGACCTCGCGGCGCGCAAACTCGGCGTGCATCCCTATGTGCGCGGGCTGGAGGAGACGATCATTCAGGCGCTGCGACCGTTTGGCATTGCAGGGGAGCGGTCGGCGGGGCAGACCGGCGTCTGGGTCGGCGCGGAGAAGATCGCGGCCATCGGCGTGGAAGTGAAGCGGTGGGTCACGCGGCACGGTTTCGCGCTCAACGTGAACCCCGACCTATCGCATTTCGGCCTCATCGTGCCGTGTGGCATCGCGGACAAGGGCGTCACTTCAATGGAGCGTCTGCTGGGCGCCGCGCCTCCCATGGCGGAGGTGGAGGAGGCGCTCGTCGCGGCGTTTCGGGCGGTCTTCGGCTACGAGTGATCGTCGGTTCGCTGTTTTCGCGTTTCACGGTGACTCGCGCGAACCCGTTACCCGAAGGGTCCCAGGATGGGCCATGATAGAGGGTGAACCGCGAACCCCTTTCACGCGAGGCGCCCGGCCATTCGTAAAGGCGAGGCGTGGAATCACCGATGAGGAAACAGGGACCTTCCGCGCCCGCCGCTGATTCATCTTTTATTGCAGGGGGAGACACTTTCCTTGGCCCGATCCAACGCCCATCGTGACACCATGCGCTGCCTGCTCTGCGGCAAGCCCCGTGAACAGGTGAAGAAGCTGATCCTGGGACAGGACGGCGGCATCTGCGTGGATTGCATTGACCTCTGCAATGAGATCATCCGCAATGAACTGTTCGAGGAGGACGATTTCGGCCTGATGGGCGGCCTGCCCAAGCCCAGGGAAATCTCCCGCACCCTCAGCGAGTATGTCATCGGACAGGACCGCGCCAAGCGCGCCCTCGCCGTGGCGGTGTACAACCATTTCAAGCGGATCAACGTCCCCGTCTCGGATGTGGAACTCTCCAAGAGCAACATCCTGCTCATCGGCCCCACCGGCTCCGGCAAGACACTGCTCGCGCAGACTCTGGCGCGGATGCTCAAGGTCCCGTTCGCCATCGCCGACGCCACCGCTCTCACAGAAGCGGGGTATGTCGGCGAGGATGTGGAGAATATCCTCCTTAAGCTGCTCCAGGCGACGGAAGGCTCCAACCTTCAGCAGGTGGTGGAGAAGGCGCAAAAAGGGATCATCTACATTGATGAAATTGATAAAGTGGCGCGAAAATCGGACAACCCCTCCATCACGCGCGACGTGAGCGGCGAAGGGGTGCAGCAAGCCCTGCTGAAGATTTTGGAAGGCACCGTCGCCAACGTGCCCCCGCAGGGCGGACGCAAGCACCCTCAGCAGGAGTACGTGCAGGTGGACACCACCAACATCCTCTTCATCTGCGGCGGCACCTTCGACGGCCTCACCGACATCATCGAGCGACGGCGCCACACCCAATCCATGGGGTTCCGCGCCCGCATCCAGACGGATCGGCAGGAGCGCTCCGTCGAAGCCCTCCGAAACGTGATGCCCGAAGACCTGATCAAATACGGCCTCCTCCCCGAATTCATCGGGCGCCTGCCGGTCGTCACTACCCTGGACCCCCTGGACGAGGCGGCCATGATGAGCATCCTGACCCAGCCACGCAACGCCCTGACCAAACAGTACCAGCGGGTCTTGGCGCTGGATGGGGTGGACCTGAGCTTCGAGGAGGGCGCGCTACGGGCGATTTCGCAGGAAGCCCTCACCCGAAAAACCGGCGCGCGGGCGCTCCGCACCATCATTGAAGAGTCGATGCTCAACATCATGTATGAGATTCCCTCACGCCGGGACGTGAAGAAGTGCGTCGTGACCGAGGAGACGATCCGGGAGCGCATTGATCCGACCCTCTACACCGTGGCGGAGCTGAAAGCGGCATCCTAATTGATAGCGGCGCCCAAAAAGCGTTACGGTACAGAGGAGGGAAAGCCAGATGACTCTTCCCCCCTTTGCGCACTCCATAGCACGCTCCATGGCGCCTGCCTGAATCTGACTCCAGCCTCCTCTAAAGGTGAACGATTGGCCACTAAAGATACGATTTTAGAAGAAGAAAGCGGTTTCCCGGAAGTTTTGCCGTTGCTCCCCACCCGCGACGGGGTCTACTTCCCTCACATGATCTTTCCCCTTCACGTGGGCCGCGATAAATCCATTAAGGCCCTGGAAGAGGCGCGCGCGAAGGACCGCATGATCGTCCTTGCGGCGCAGCGCGAAGCCGTCACCGAAGACCCCGACGCCGAGGACATCTACGACATCGGCATCGCGGCGGAGGTGATGCACGTCCTCACCGTGCCGGACCAGACCGTGCGCGTGATGTTCGAGGGCCTCACCCGCGTCCGCATTAAGAAGTACCTCCAGGCCGAGCCGTTCTTCCTGTGCGAAGTGGAGGCCATCGAGGAGGAAGACGAGCGCAGCGTCGAAATCGAAGCCCTCATGCGAAGCGTCCTGAACCAGTTCCAGCAGGTCGTGGACGTGGGCAAGAGCATCGCGCCGGAAGTCGTCCTCAATGTGACCCATATCGAGGAGCCAGGCCGCCTGGCCGACATGATCACGCCCAACCTCCAGCTCAAGGTGCAAACCAAGCAGGAAATCCTGGAAACGCTGGTCCCGCGCGATCGGCTCATCAAGCTCTCTTTCGTCCTCCAGCGCGAGATCGAAATCCTCAACGTCCAGCGCGACATCCGCGAAAAAGTGGAGCGCGAGATGGGCGAGACGCAGAAGGAATTCTTCCTCCGCGAGCAGCTCAAGACGATTCAGCAGGAACTGGGCGAGCGCGACGAGCGCGGCTCCGAGGTGGAGGAGTACCGAAAGCGCATCGCCGAGGCGGGGATGCCCCCCGACGTGAAGGAGCGCTCCCTGAAGGAGGTGGACCGGCTGGAGAAGATGCCGTTCGCCGCCCCGGAAGGCGTCGTCATCCGCACGTATGTGGACTGGCTCGTCTCGCTGCCCTGGTCCCTCGCCACCGAAGAGAAGCTCGACATTCCCGACGCGCACCGGGTGCTGGATGAAGACCATTACGGCCTCAATAAGGTGAAGGACCGCATCCTCGAATTCCTCGCGGTGCGGAAGCTCGCGGGCACCCTGCGCGGTCCCATCCTCTGCTTCTCCGGCCCTCCCGGCGTGGGCAAAACCTCCATCGGCAAGAGCATTGCCCGCGCCCTGGGCCGCAAGTTCATCCGCGTCTCTTTGGGCGGCGTCCGCGACGAGGCCGAAATCCGGGGCCACCGACGCACCTACATCGGCGCGCTGCCGGGGCGCATCATCCAGGGCGTCAAGCAGGCCGGGAGCCGCAACCCGGTCTTCATGCTCGACGAGATTGACAAGATCGGCGCCGACTTCCGGGGCGACCCCAGCGCCGCCCTCCTCGAAGCGCTCGACCCGGAGCAGAACAGCTCCTTCAGCGACCATTACCTGGAGGTCCCCTTCGATCTCTCCGACGTGATGTTCATCACCACGGCCAACCTCCTCGACCCGATCCCTCCCGCCCTCCGGGACCGCATGGAGGTCATCAGCTTCCCCGGATACACCGAGGAGGAGAAGCTGGAGATCGCCAAACAGTTCCTCGTCTCCAAGCAGATGCGCGACCACGGCCTCATGCCGAAAGCCGCGCCCGAACCCGAAGAGGAAGGCCACTCCGAGGTCGTCGCCGAATCCACCACCCCCCTCACCGCGACGGCGGACATCCCCACGCCCAACGCTCCGGAGCCGGAAGTCACCGAGTCGCCGTATCTGCTCGTGGAACCGGAGGCGCTTCAGTCCGTCATCCGGGAGTACACGCGGGAATCGGGGGTTCGCAACCTGGAGCGCGAGATCGCCACCTTCTGCCGCAAGGCCGCCCGCAAGGTGACGGAAGGCCAGACCGAGCGGATCATCATCGGCGAAGACCAGGTGGCGGACTACCTTGGCCCGAAACGGTACACGCACGGCCTTGCGGAGGAGCAGGACGAGGTTGGCGCTGCGACCGGCCTCACCTGGAGCGAGGTCGGCGGCGACGTGATCGCCATTGAAGTGACGCTGATGCGCGGCCAGGGCAAGCTCACGCTCACCGGCCAGCTGGGCGATGTGATGAAGGAGAGCGCCCAGGCCGCCCTGAGTTATTGCCGCTCCCGCGCCGACCTGCTCGGCCTGGACGACAACTTCTACCGCAAGCTCGACATCCACATCCACGTCCCGGCGGGCGCCATTCCCAAGGACGGCCCCTCGGCGGGCATCACGATGGCCACCGCCCTCGCCTCCGCCCTCACCAAGCGCGCCGTCCGCCGCGACGTGGCCATGACCGGCGAGATCACCCTGCGCGGCAAGGTGCTGCCCATCGGCGGCCTCAAGGAGAAAGCCCTCGCGGCTCACCGCGCGGGAATCCGCACCATCATCATCCCCAAAGAGAACGAGAAGGACCTGGAGGAGATACCGGACAAGGTGCGCACCGACCTGGAGTTCAAGCCGGTGAAGCATATGGATCAGGTCCTCGACCTCGCCCTGCGCTCGGTGGCGGAACCCGACTCCCGCGCCACCCGCGCCGCGAACGCCACCCTCCCCGCGACCGGCCTGCCTTCCTGACCCGGTTCTCTCCTCCCTCATGAAGCGACGGATCGCGCGCCCATGAAGCGCCTCATCATCGGGACCGCCGGGCACGTGGACCACGGGAAAACCGCCCTCATCCACGCGCTCACCGGCGTCCGAACCGACCGCCTTGCGGAGGAACAGCGCCGGGGCATGTCCATCGAACTCGGTTTCGCCTCCTTCACCCTGCCGTCCGGCGCCGAAGCGGGCATGGTGGATGTACCGGGCCACGAACGGTTCCTGAAGACGATGCTCGCGGGCGCGGCGGGCATGGACCTCGTGATGATGGTCATCGCCGCCGACGAAGGCGTGATGCCCCAGACCCGCGAACATCTCGACATCCTCCAGCTGCTACGCGCCCCCGATCTCCTCATCGTCCTCACGAAGGCGGACCTCGTGGAACCCGAATGGCTCGATCTCATGGAGGAGGAGGTCCGAAGCCGCCTGCATAGCCCGCATGAGACTCCTCTCGCGGACGCGCCCATGCTCCGGGTGAGCGCCGTCACCCGTCAGGGCATCCCGGAACTGATCGCCGCTCTCGACGCCCGCGCCGCCGCCCTTCCCGAACGCCCCGCCGATGGGCCGTTTCGCCTCCCGGTGGACCGCGTGTTCACCATGCCGGGCTTTGGAACCGTTGTCACGGGGACGCTCTGGAGCGGCCGGGTGCGCGTGGGGGAGCCGGTGGAATTGCAGCCGTCGGGGAACGTCTCGCGGGCGCGGGGGGTGCAGTGTCACGGCGAGGCGCGCAAGGAGGCGCTGGCGGGCAGCCGCGTGGCCCTCAACCTTCCCGGCCTGGAGGTCTCCGACATCCGTCGCGGCGATGTCGTGGCGACGCCGGGCCTGCTGCGCCCCGCTTACCTGGTGGACGTTCAGGCGGAGACGCTGCCCTCTTTGGAGAAGCCGTTGCACAACCGGGCGCGCGTCCGCCTTCACATCGGCGCCGACGAAGCCATCGGGCGGCTGGCGCTGCTGGATCGGGAGGAGGCCGAGCCGGGGGCATCCTTCCCCGCCCAGCTGCAACTGGAGGAGCCGGTCGCCGCTCTGCGAGGGGATCGGTTCGTACTGCGGCTCTTCTCCCCGATGACGCTGCTCGGCGGCGGGACGGTCCTCGACCCCTGTGCGCGTCGCCACCGCCGCTTCGACGCCGGGCTGCTGCACCGCCTTGAAACCCTCGACACCGGCGGCCTTCAGGACCAGGTGGAGCAGGCGCTGCGGGAGCGGGGCATCGCCCTCTCCACCCCCAAAGACCTCGCCCGCGCGCTCAACACCGATCCGTCCGATCTGGTGGAGCCGCTGGCGAACCTCGCGGAATCGGGCGCCGCCGTCGCCGTTGGGGACCGCTTCATTCACGCGGAACGCTTCTCCGTCCTGGAGGCTGACATGACAACCGCGCTGGAAGGGTATCATCGCCGCTTTCCGCTACGACGCGGCCTCCCGCGCGAGGAGGCGAGGACCCGGCTCGCCCCCCGCCTTGATGGGCGGTCGTGGAGCGCGCTTCTCGAAGCCCTCGCCGCGCGGGAACGGATCGCGCTGTCGCCCGCCACCGTGCGCCTGACGTCTCATGCCGTCGTCTTTTCCCCGGAGCGCCAGGCGGCGGCGGATCGGATGGACGCCGCGCTCCTTGCTGACCCGTTCAACCCCCCCGCTGCCGACGACCTCGTGGCCCACGCCGATTCGCGGGACGCTGAAGCGATCTTCGACGCGCGGCTGGAAGCGGGGACGTACGTCCGCATCGCCTCGAACCTGATCGTGCATCAGGACGCCGTGACGGAAGCCGCGCGGCGCCTCCGACGGGACGCCCCCGCCGAAGGGTTCACCGCCGGGCAGGCCCGCGACCTGTTGGGTTCCAGCCGCAAGGTCATCATCCCCCTGCTGGAACACATGGACACGCGACATCTGACGCGGCGCATCGGCGACCTGCGACGGCTGGAACCGGACGAGGAAGGTGAAGAATGAACGAGGCGCCCGGAGCCATCCTCCTCCTCTCCGGCGGGCTGGACAGCTACACGGCGGGAGCGCTGGCCCGCGAACAGGGCTTCACCCTGCGCGCGCTCTCCCTCGACTACGGCCAGCGCCACGACCGAGAGATCGAATCGGCCCGACTGACGGCCCTGGACCTCGGCGTGGAGGAACACGTCACGCTGCGCCTCGACCTGCGGCAGTGGGGCGGCAGCGCGCTCACCTCGGACGAGCCGGTGCCCGCCCATTGCCCCGATGCGGAGAGAGCCGAGGTCATCCCGGTGACGTATGTCCCGGCGCGCAACACCATCTTCCTGTCTCTCGCGCTCGGTTTTGCGGAGGCGCGCGGAGCACGGACGCTTGTCGCCGGGATGAACCAGCTCGATTACAGCGGCTACCCCGACTGCCGGGAGGAGTTCCTCGCCGCCTTTGAGGCCGCCGCCAACCTCGGCACAAAGGCCGGCGTGGAGGGCGACCGTTTCCGCGTCATGACCCCGCTGCTCCACATGACCAAAGCCGACATCATCCGCGAAGGCGCGCGGCTCGGCCTGAACTACGGCCTCACGTGGAGCTGCTACGAAGGCGGCGAGCGACCGTGTGGCGCCTGCGACAGCTGTGTCCTCCGGGCGCGCGGGTTCGCGGAGGCGGGTCTCACGGACCCATTGCTCGGTTAGCCTCTCTGGAAGACTCGCCGCGTTCGGGCGGGAGGCGTTTGCATTACACTGGAGTCGCACTCTCCCTATTCCCTCCGCAGAAGGATACGCCATGCCCTTCCCGCCTCCCACAACCGATTTGAGGACCCAGGTGGACGCCGTGCGGCGCTCATGCGGCGTCTGCGACTTGTCGCGCCGTGGACTGCTCCGCGTGGAGGGCCGCGACCGCGAGACGTTCCTCCAGGGCATGGTGAGCAACGATGTGCGGCTGCCCCCCGGCGCGGCATGCTACGCCACCCTGCTGGAGCCGAAAGGCCACATGCTCGCCGACATGACGCTGTACGCCTTCTCCGACGCGTACCTTGCCGACACCGAGCCGGGCATGGCCGCCTTCATCGCCAAAACGCTGGACCGGTACCTCATCCGTGAGAAAGTCACGCTGACGGTGGAGGACGCGAAGTGGGCGAGCATCGGCGTGAGCGGACTCGCCGCGCAGGAGACGCTGAACCGCGTCCTGCCCGACCTCGCTCCGCTGCCGGGGCCGTTCTCCGGCGCGATCTTTACCTGGAACGGCGCAGAAGGGTACGCCCTGCGCCGCGACTTCACCGGCAAGGTGAGCGTCATGCTCCTCATCCCGCCCGACACCGCTTCGGCCTTGTGGGTTGCCCTGACGGCGGCGGGCGCGATCGTTGTGGGCGAGGAGGCCGTGGAAACGTTGCGGGTGGAAGCGGGTATTCCGGTGTTCGGAGTGGACATGACGCGGGAGCAAATCCCCCTGGAGGCGGCGCTGACGTTTGGAATCAACCGGAACAAGGGCTGCTATGTGGGGCAGGAGATCATCGAGCGGATGAGCAGCCGAGGCCACGCGAACCGCCGCCTGGTTCCCCTGCGCTTTGGTGCGGGGCCGACTCCGCCCGTGGGGTCGCGGCTGCGCTTCGAGGGGAAGGAGATGGGCGCCGTCACCAGCGCGGTCGCCTCCCACGCAGCAGGGACGCCTCTCGGCATGGGGTATGTTCGGGCAGCGGCGTTTGCGCCGGGCACACCGGTGGAAGTCGTCTTCCCGGACGACACGGCCTCCACCGCGGAAGTCCTGGCGCGCCCGGAGTTCGGCTCCGGCGAGCCTCCCGCGATTGTGAATCCCGGATCATGACCGCCGCTGGAGTTGCGCCATGATCGCCGGGAAAGCGTTCATCATTGGATTGCTGGTCTTCGCTGCGCTTCTCGGCTGGACGTGGCTGAGGAGCCTCCGCTCGCCCTGGGTGCAACGGCGCCGGGGAATCGTCGGCTGGGCGCTGGCGATGCTCCTGTTCGCCTGCATCGTGGCGCTGGCGAAACTGTTCGCTCCCCGATTGTAATCGCGCCCCGGCTTGTCACGGAAGGACCGATCCCTATGTCCAATCGCTTCGAGATAGCCGGAACTCTGCCCCCGACGGTGGAATGGAGGGACGGCGCCCTCCTCCTGCTCGATCAGACCCTGCTGCCCTACGAGGAGCGCATCCTGACCCTCCACACCGTGGAGGAGGTCGCCGAGGCCATCCGCGTGATGAAGGTGCGGGGCGCGCCCGCCATCGGCGTGACGGCGGCGTACGGGCTGGCCCTCGCCGCGACAGCGCTGCCGCCCGATCCCGCCTCCCGCGACGCCGCCTTCGAGGCCGCCTGCCGTCTCCTCGCCGCCACGCGCCCCACCGCCGTCAATCTTTTCTGGGCGATTGAGCAAATGCGCGAGACGTACGCCGCCCACCGGGACGCCGCCCCGGAGGTCCTGGCGGAGGCCATGCGTGAGCGCGCCCGCCAGCTCCACCGCGACGATGTGGAGGCCAATCGCCGCATGGGGGCGTATGGCGCCGAACTCCTCCCCGACAGCGGAACAATTCTGACCCATTGCAACGCGGGCGCCCTCGCCACGGCGGGCTACGGCACGGCTTTGGGCGTCATTCGGGCGGCGGTGGAGCGCGGCAAGCGCATCGCGGTGCTGGCCGACGAGACCCGCCCCCGGCTTCAGGGCGCCCTCCTCACGGCGTACGAACTCCAGCGCGACGGCATCCCCGTCACCCTCATCGCGGACGGCGCGGCGGCGGGCCTGATGAAGGCCGGAGCCATCCATTGCGCCATCGTCGGGGCCGACCGCATCGCCGCCAATGGAGACGTGGCCAACAAGGTCGGCACTTACTCGGTGGCGCTCGCCTGCCGCTATCATGCCCTGCCCTTCTATGTCGCCGCGCCGCTGTCCACGGTGGACTTCACCCTCGACAGCGGGGACGCCATCCCGATTGAGGAGCGGGACTCGGAGGAAGTGACCCATTGGCGCGGCGAACCGCTGGCCACTCCGGGAGTCCGCGCGCTCAATCCCGCCTTCGATGTGACCCCCGCCGCACTCGTGACGGCGATCATCACCGAGCGAGGAGTCGCGTACCCCTCGTACTGCGAAAGCCTCGCCGCCCTGCGGGAATGAGAACGGGCGGGACCGAGGCGCCTGAATGGGCCGCCGGAATTGTGTGAGCGGCTATTTTCCTCTAGCCGACGCCGGTTTCTTAGGGGTCGGAGGCGGGAGGCCGTCGCCCCAGGCTTTTTTGGCCCAGGCGTCCATCGCGTCGTACTTATCTTCCCAGGTGGTGTACATCGCTCCGACGATGCCCTTCACAGATTTCGTCGCCTGGACCCATTCCGCGATCCCAGCGCCGGTTTCGTCCCCATCGTAGTAGCCGGAGAGGATTTGCCGCAGGCCGAGACCCGCGAAGAACGGCGCGTTCTTCCCCTTCAGGTCGCCATACCAGTTCACGATGCCCACATCCTTGTCGAGGCCCATCCAGGAGCCTTTCAACGTGCCGTTCACGGCGTAGAAGTGGTCCACGGCGTTGTGCATCGGGTCGAACATATCGCTCCAGACCCAGATGTCGGCGTCGGGACGGATGTCGCGGATGATTTGGGCGGACTTCCGCACGTTCTCCGCCAGCAGCTGGCCGGGGGTCTCGTGTTTGCTTTGGCAGAGGGCGCACTGGTTCATCACGCGCATCTCGTCGTGCCCCATGAAGAAGGCGGCGGGATGGTAGAGCGCGTTCGCCTGTTTCACCTCGTCGCGCCACTCGGCGAAGAGTTTCGGTTCGGAGACGCAGCTGGTGATGCGGTCCTGATAGATGATAATCGGGTGGTAGTAGCTGACGCGCAAGCGTTCGCCGTCCGTGATGCGGCTGTTCGAGGTGAGGCGGATGAGTGGCGCGTCGTGCCAGGCGATCCAGGGGTTGAGCAGCGGGTCGGCGATGCGCTGATAATCGGTTCCCTCGGTGTAGACCGTGCCGTTTTCGCCGGTGATGGTGACGGGGCAGCCAGGCCGCCGCAGGACGTTGACGAGGCCGATCTCTTCCACCACGAGGTCGTCCCACCAGAGTTTGCCGTCTTTGCCGTTCCACGAGCCGAGGTACAGGTTCGCCTCGGTGGCGTTGAGGCTGTTGAACACGAGGTCCACCCGCTTCCAATCCTGCGTGGAGGCGGTGGCGAACGTCTGCCAGCTGACCTGGCCGATGGGGTCCGGGGCGAGGACCTTGATCTCCGGGTCGGCGGGGGAGAGGTTTTCGGCCTTCACCCAGACGGAGACGTGGTACTGCCGGTGCGGCTGGAGTTTTATCAGCTGGCTGATGCGGCAGTGGCGGTCGGGGTTTTTGCCGATGTTCTCCATCCGCAGCGAGGTTTTCCCGCCGTGAACAACCGCGTGATCGGCGAAGGTGGTGACGCCCTCGTCGTCCTGGAAGCCCCAGCCGTTGAAATGATTGCCATTCACGTCCTCGAAGTCGCCGTTGAGGACGCGCGTCGGGTTGTCAGGCTGAGGGGTCGCCACGTCGTCATGCGCGACGAAGAGGGCGTCTTTGGAGAGGACGCCTTCCGCGTAATTGCGATCATGGGAGCCGCCCATCACGATGGCGATGAGGTCCAGGTTGTTTTTCGCGGCGGCGAGTTTGAGCGCGGAAGCCTTCGCGGGGGCGACGTTCCATGAGAAGGCGACGCCGTTGTAGCCGTCGGCGCGGGCGCGGGGGAAGCGGGCGATCATGCGATCCACTTCGGCGGGGTTGGTCATGTCGCGCCAGAAGAAGAGCCAGCGTTTTTGCATGGTGGCTCCATACGGATTGAGGCGCCGGAGGGGGGTTCCGGGCGAGGGATGGATACGGTCACGGGCCGGTTTGTCGAGGTTGGCGGGTCTCTTCGCGGCAAAACCGAGGGAAGCGATCCCCGCCGCTCCCAGGGCGACGGCGACCCCCATGGTGACGGCGACCCCCAGGGCGCAAAGGGCGGGACGGCGGACGGACATGGGGCGCTCCTTTCACTCCACACAAAACTTCAGGCGGCTTCATGAGCGCCATTCGGCGGCGGCGCGCCGGTTCCTTGCCACACTGGGGGCGCGAGGGGTTTTGAGACACGCGGGAGCGCCTCGCTACAATGAAGGCGGAGCGGCGACGGAAATGAAGGCGGAGCGGCGACGGGAATGAAGGCGGAGCGGCTGGAACCGCTGTTGATCGGACGCGGGACGCGAGGCATGAACCTTGCGAGGGAGGACCGATTGGACCCGTTTGTGCTGGTTTCCGGCGCGTGGCACGGCGCATGGGGCTGGGACGCCGTGATCGCCGCCCTGGAGCGCCGCCACCATCGCGCCTTTGCCCCGCCCCTGCGCGGCCTGGACGACGATACCGACCCCGCGACCGTCACCCTCGCCGACCATGTGGACGATCTCACCCGCTTCATCCGGGAGCACGACCTGATGGATGTCACGCTCGTGGGAGTGGACGCCGGGGCGGCCCTCCTGCCCCTCGTCTTTGAGCGGATTCCCGTCTCCATTGACGGCGTGATCTTCGTGGACGGACTGATCCCTCTCCCCGGCGAATCCGTACTGGACGTGGCCGAGCGGGTCCTCCCTGGCTCCCAGGCGCGCTGGGAAGCGTCCGCCGCCGGAACGGGCGCCCTGCCTCCCGATGACGATGTGCTGGCCTGGATGCTCGCGGACCTGCCGGAAGGCCGCCGGGCCGAGGTCCGCGCCCGGATGCGTCCGCACCCGTTCCGCGTCCTCAGCGAGCCGGTGACGTACTCCGCCTTCCCCTCCGCGCCGCCGTTTCGCGCTTACATCCGGCGCCAGCGCACGCCGCTCTCCAACACCGGCTTCGGGATGGCCGAACGTGCCCAGGCCGACCTGTATTCCCTCGCGGTGAGTCACGACGTGATGCTCACCCAGCCCGACACGCTGGCCGACCGCCTCGTCGAGATCGTGGCGACCTGGAACGCCGGGGATACCCCCGACCACTCCGTGGGATAGACGCCGGTGGGGTTCGTTAAGGGTGTGCGCAAAAGTATAGGAGCGCTGGGAGTAACCCGGATTGAACTGTCTCCAGGGGTGCGGGATGGATTGGGAGGGGCGGTGATGAAGCGGAGGAGAGGGAGGCGACGGTTTCGTGAGGTCGGGTTGTCGGTTTGAGGTGGGAGGGGCCGGTGAGGCGGGTAAAGCGGCCAGAAGGCGTTGGGCGTGTTCCTGGCTTCTTCGTTCTCGCCGCCGCGCCTTCACGGTGCGCTGTTCCTCACGGAGACCGTCCTCCATCTCTCGCACCGCTTCCTCAAAGCGGTCGCTGCAGACCGCGTTGCGCAGGGTCAGCAGGGGGTTCACCTGCTGTGGAGACCCGCGCCTGCCCGCTCCCTTGAGGCGGAACTCCACGATTAACTGGTTGCCGCTCTCCACCACGCCACTCCCCAGCGGTCAGCCCGCCTCCTGATTCAGCGCATACCGCATCGGGTCGGCTCGCTTCTCCAGATACCGAAGGTCTTCGCTCTTTTCCCGCTCCTGGGTCCCCGTTGCCTCCTGGGTCCCCGTCTCCAGGGCGCTCAGCGCCTTCAGCCACTCCTCCGGCGCCTCCCGCTTCATCCGCCCCCGCCACTCCCGCTCCTCCTCAGCAGTCTGCGGCGTTCGCTCTCCGGAACCTCCATAACGCGCCTGAACAATCGCGCTCACCCGCTGCGCCGCGTGAGCGAAGTCAAGCACCCGCGCCGCCTGGGGCAATGATACTCCACAAGCCCCTGAATCCACTCCGCCCCGTCATTCACCGCGATCACCTGAGGCGCTCCGTTCACTCCCCGTCTTCGGCTCGGTGCCCGTCTTCGGCTTCCGTCCCCGTCTTCGGCTCGGTCCCCGCCGTCCGTTTCCTGTTCGGCTCCGACGCTTCCACCCGGCCCACCACCCGGCTCTTCACTTCGACCCACGACCCTCCCACCCACGCTACCATCGCGCCATCCACGCTCCTCATCAGCGTCTCCTCGCCCACCGGCGACGGCGGTCGCTCCCGCTCCAGGCGTTCCACTTCCGCCTGCTGCCGGCGTTCATCCACCCCGCCTGCCCGTTCGGTGCGACCCCGCAGCGTGGAGGCGCTCAGGGAAACCCGACGGAACCGCTCCAGCATCGTCGCCGCCTTCTGAAACGGCAACCACCCCCCGGATGGACCGCCTCCTCGTGAAGGCGCGGCGTCAGCCGGCTCGGCAACAGTCCCAACTCCTCATCGTGGGGGGGAAAGCCTTCGCCCTCACTGCGGACAAGTCCCCTGGCTTCTCTCAAGGACCACTTCCTGCCAGCCCTGGGTCCACAGACGCCTCTGATGGACGCTGCCCCGTTTCAGGGGAACCTTGCACTCCGGGCAGATCGGGCGCTCCTCCTCAGGAAGAGCGCTCCCGTCCACTCGGTCACTGGCCAGAGCCGCCTCCGAAAGCAGGTGCGCTCGCATGAGGTCCAGCCGCTCGTCCAGCGCCGTTTCGATCTCCCGGAAGGAGGCTCTCGGATGCTGCGCCCTCCAGTCCGCCAGGCCGGTGATCGCCTCCAGGCCGCCAGGCCGGTGATCGCCTCCAGGCCGCCAACGTCTAAGGGTCCATGGCTGCGCCAACGTCTGAGGGTCCATGGCCCTGGGCTCCGTTTCATAGAGATGCTTCAACGTGAGAAGCCAGGGAATGGACCCTCAGAACGGCCCCATCCCTACCCCCGCTTCCGTACAATCCGCTGCGACTCCCCGATGCCCTCATCCTCTCCTAAACTTTTGCGCACACCCCCCCGTGAAGCCGTGAACCAGAACCGCTGCGATGCGGGGATCATGCCTGGGAGAGGCGGCTTATTTGGTCGAGCCCGCCTTCCACCTGGTGCATCATCC
>JBBRGS010000011.1:0-39240 GCA_038240635.1 Armatimonadota bacterium | reverse complement strand
CGCTACGCGACGGAGTGAGCGTCCCCGCTACGCGACGGAGTGAGCGTCCCCGCTACGCGACGGAGTGAGCGTCCCCGCTACGCGACGGAGTGAGCGTCCCCGCTACGCGACGGAGTGAGCGTCCCCGCTACGCGACGGAGTGAGCCATGGGAGTGGAAGCTCCCGCCCCATGGTCCGGCCCTTGGCGCCACCTTCCTAATTCAGAACAGTTTTCGTCCGCCTGGGCCTACAACTCTCATGTCTCCTGCGGGACACCGGTTCTCCGCGCGGCCTCCCGCTCCCCTTCTCCTCAGATTCCCTCTCCCTTTATCCATGGAGGCGCCCTGTGAGTCGTCGTGAAGTGCGCTGGGAACGACTGTTTCCCGACGAACTGGAAGCCGCGTTCGCCGACTGCCCGCTCGTCTACTTCCCCTATGGCATGTGCGAGCCGCACGGCCCTCACTGCGCCCTGGGGCTGGACGCGCTCAAGGCGCACGCCCTCGCCCGTCGCGCGGCTCATCTCCACGGAGGCATCGTCGCCCCGCCGGACTACTGGCACATCCATGAAGTGACAGGGTACGCGACGTGGGCCGCCCAAAACATCGGGGAGGTCCCCCGCGCGTGGATGAGCGCTATGCCGCCGTGGCAGCACTTCCGCAACGTCCTCTATCACGCGCGCGCGGCGGACGCGCTCGGTTTCCACGCCGCCCTCTTCCTCACCGGGCATTACGGCCCCAACTGGGAGGACCTTCGCCGCCTGCTGGAATGGGCGCAACCCCACGTCGGGACGCGACTCTACGGCCTGCCCGATTTCGAGGCGAACCAACCCGGCTTCGACGGCGCCACCGGCGACCACGCGGGCAAGGTGGAGACCTCCCTGCTCTGGGCGCTCGAACCCGACTGCGTGGACCTCTCCCGCCTGCCGCAGCCCGATGCGCCGGGGTCGCACTTCGCCATGGGACCGTCCGCGCCTCAATCCGACCGTCGCGTGGGAGAACGCATGGTGGACGACGAAGTGGAGTGGCTCGGCGCCAAAGGCCGCGAACTCCTCGCCGAGTACGACCGGCTGAAGCCCCGGCATACGATGCGGACCTTCGCCGATGTGGAAGCCTTCTGGGAAGCGGAGGTCCTGCCGCGCCTCGGCGAGCTCGTCACGATGAACGACTGGGGCGACGGCGCTCCGCCGGAAGGCTCGATGTGGCGCGCCAATATGACTATCCCGGCATCATGGCGCCCGGCGAACATCGAGGACCCGGCGTAGCGCGGCGCGAATCTGACAGAACCCGGACGGGCGGCGACGTGTCCTTTAATCGGGCGCATGTCTCGCATCCCCTTTACGGGCGGCGCATGGCTCGTGTTTCCCGGCCACGAACGCTTCGTTTCGTTGAACCCCTTACCAAAGGGCCTTCGGCTGGCTCAATATAAGGTGGAAGGACCCTTGACGCCGTTCCGCTCCGCCTCCGCCGGGAGGTGTGCGACGGCCTGACTTCCTGCGATCTTCTCCCGGAGAATAGCTATGACGAAATCCCGAACCTTTCTCGCCGTCGCGCTGGCGGGGATCACGACCGCCGCGCTGGCCCAGCCGACGTTCGTCCCCACGTTTAACACGACGTATAAAATCAAGCCGACCTCCAAAATCGGCAAAGCGATGTGCGCCGCCTGCCATATCGGCATGGGGCCGAAGAACAACGCCTACGGCAACGACCTCCACAAGGCGATGGGCAAGTCCAAGGTCCTCACGGCGGCGATGCTCAAAAAGATTGAGGCGCTCGACTCCGATAAGGATGGCGTGAAGAACCTCGCCGAGATCAAGGCGGACACCCTCCCCGGCGACCCCAAAAGCAAGCCCGCCAAGTCCGCCAAAGCCAAAAAAACCAAAAAGTAGCCGCCATACCGCCGCTTCCCGTGCGCCGGGAGCGGGCCGCGCCAGGACATGAACCGAGGGTAAGGGGACAGCCGACCGCGCCGCCGGACCCCTTCCCTTCACCTGTCCGAATCCTCCCGGCTTCCCCTTCCCGCGCCCCGCTTGTCGCGGTCCCTTTCCAGCGTTCCGAGGAGACCTCCCCTTGAGCCGTCTGATGCGCGCCGCCCTGATCCTGGCGGGACTCCTCGCCGCCCCCCTCGCCGGAGCCAGGCCGGAGTTTCTTACCACCCTCACCCAGACCTACAAGGCCCACTCGGCGCCGCTCATTAAGCGCGGTTGCGTCAACTGCCACGTCTCGGACACCAACTTCAAACTCAATCCATTCGGCAAACAACTCGATCCGCTGGTCAAAGCGTCGTCGGGCAAAGCCCTCACGGCGGCGATGCTGAAGAAAGTGGAAGCGCTGGACGCGGACGGCGACGGCGTCACCAACCTCGCCGAGATCAACGCGGGGACCGCTCCCGGCAAACCCGACGCCGCCGGAAAGAGCGCCGCCACGCCTCCGCCCGGTCCCGCCGCCACAACCGGCGGTGAAGTGGGCGAAAAGAGCGAAGCGGGGGAGCACGACGAAGCGAAGGAGCACGACGAAGCGAAGGAGCACGACGAAGCGAAGGAGCACGACGAAGCGAAGGAGCACGACGAAGCGAAGGAGCACGACGAAGCGGCGGCGAGTGGAAACAGCGCGGCGGGGACGGAAGCGGCGGCGAGTGGAAACAGCGCGGCGGGGACGGAAGTGGCGGCGAGTGGAAACAGCGCGGCGGGGACGGAAGCGGCGGCCCCCGACGCCGAGTCGAAGAACTCCCTCCTCCCTCCCAACCTGTTCCACCCGGCGCTGATTCATTTCCCCATCGCGCTGTTTCTGGCCGCCGTCCTCCTCGACATTCTGGCGTGGGCGTGGCGCAGCCCCGCCTTCCGCACGGCGTCCTGGTACAACCTGGTGATGGCGGGGCTGGGCGCGGCGGCCGGACTCATCAGCGGCTACCTCGCGTATCTCCGCATGGGATTCCCCTGGGCGTTCGTGAGGAATCACCTCATCCTCACGCTCATCGCCTCGATCATGATCTGGATCATGATCGCCATGCGCTGGAAGCGCCGCGACGGCCTCACGGGAACGGCCCAGATCGTCTACTATGCGCTGGGCCTCATCGGAGCGCTGATCATCGCCTACGCGGGACACCTGGGCGGAGTCATCGCCGGCACCGGGTAATCTCCGCTGCCACCCTGCCATCGGCGCAACGTTCTTGCTTCGGGCCGTCCTTCGGGACGGCCCGAAGCCATTTCCTGTTCGAGCCGCAGCTCCCTCTGTGCGCCCTTTTGGAACAGGGGAATCCCCAACGCCTTTCCCTCGTCCTTCTCATGGACCTCTTCGAGAAGGGATATTCCGTGGAACCGGAGTGGACGACTCTCGCGCGGCGGGCGCAACGCGGCGACCGGGACGCCTTCAGCGAGCTCTATCGGCTGATGGAACGGCCGGTCTACGGCTTTCTGCGCCGCATGGTTCACTCCGCCGAGGACGCCCGCGACCTGACGCAGGAGACCTTCATCGAAGGGTGGCGCCGTCTCTCCACGCTTCAGGACCCCGGCGCCTTTCGGGCATGGCTCTTCCGCATCGCGCTCAACAAGGCGCGCGACGCCCTGAAGCGTCATTCTCCACCCACTCAAAGCCTGGATGCGACTCTCGGCGATGCGGCGCCGCTCGAACCGGCGGACCCCGCCCCCGGCGCCCTCGCGCGCATGGTCTCCGAGGAACGCCGGGAACAGGTTCAGGACGCCATCGAGACGTTGCCGCCCGACCAGCGAGCTGTGATTTTACTGTTTTATACGGCGGAGACGCCGGTGGATGAGATCGCCCGCGTCCTCAGCCTGCCGAAAGGGACGGTCGTCTCCCGGCTCTCCCGCGCCCGCGAGCGATTGCGGCGGAAACTGAGCGCCACCGTGGAGGTGTGAGATGCGATGCGACGCGGTTCAACGACAATTCGACGCGCTGGAGTTCGACGCCCTCTCCGCCTCCGAGACGACGCGCCTGCGCCATCACCTCACCGCCTGCCCCGCGTGCGCCGCCGCCCTCGACGCGCGCCAGGCCGAAGACGTGGAACTGAAGGCCGCTCTCGCCGCTGAAGTCCCCCCGCTCGGTATGTGGAGCGCTGTGGAGGCCGCGA
Source organism: Armatimonadota bacterium (assembly GCA_038240635.1). GTDB lineage: Bacteria > Armatimonadota > DTGP01 > DTGP01 > JAHWJO01 > JBBRGS01. The sequence goes on along the minus strand of JBBRGS010000011.1, from coordinate 35,178 downwards.
TCATCGCCTCCCCCGCACCCCTGCGACGTGCCGCGCCCAGGTCCCTCCATCGAGGTCTGCGCTGGGCCGTGGGAGTGGCGACCGCCGCCGTCCTCTTCGCTGTGGCGGGGCGATGGAGCGTTCGACCGCCGCGCACGCCCGTCACGCCGCCCTCGCGCTCAATCGCCTCGTCGCCTGCCGCTCCCGCCTCTTCCGAGACCGTCGCTGCGTATGTCATGGGCGCCTGGCGCGATCCCTTCGCCGATCAGGTGGCCCTGGGGGCCCGCGCCTGGGCGCATCGCACGTCAGAGACGAGTCTCCCAGCGGCGGAATCCACAACCGGAGGCGGATGATGGTCCGGCTGCCCTCAGCGAACGCGCGGCAATCGGTTCGCGCCGGGCGTCTTCCGTGGCCCTTCGCATCATCGGGAGGCGTCTCGCGGGGAGGGGCCTCCCTCTGTCGGGCCGCGTCGCTGCTCGCGTGGGGGATGGCTCTCGTGGCGGGCTGCGCGGGATGGAGCGCCCCTCCGAAAGGCGCGACACCTCCCGATGCCGCCGCCTGGGTGAAACGGGCCACTTCCGCCGACTCTCGCATCCCTTACTTCGCCACCATGCACACCCACATCGCCGCCGGAACGGGCTACACCGAGTCCACGGCGCGAATCTGGCGAAACGGCGCCCGGCAGCGCATTGAGTACGGCCCCGCCGCCGCGCCGCAGCGCATCCTCCTCGACGACGGCGCCCATGTCCGCTGGCTGGACCCTCAAACGCGCACCGTCACCCTCGCCGCCACGGGCCGCCGCTCGCCCCAGGTGGACCTCCTCCTGAAGAATTATCGCGCCGCCTGGGACGGGTCCGGCGTCATCGCGGGGCGCCCAAGCCGTATCCTCCGCCTCACTCCGCTTCATCCTCCGGGGCCATCCCGTCGCCTCTGGCTGGACCGGGCGACGGCCCTCACGCTCCGCACCGATAGTTTCAGCGCGGACGGAGCGCTTCAGTCTTCCAGTTTCGCCCTGAGCGTCACCTTCCGCCCAAAACTGACAGCGGATCGATTCCGGGTCCCCTCCGGCTGGCGGGAAACGGCTCTCCCCGCTGATCCGCCGCGCTGGACGCTCGCCACGCTCTCGGAGCGCGTGGGTATTCCGCTCATCGGATTGGCGCGCCCGCCCGCCGGATTTCGCCTCGATGAGATGGCTTTGACGCAGACCGGAAGCGGCGTTCCCTCCGCCCATCTGCGCTACACCGACGGCATGAACAGCCTCTCCCTGTTTGAGCACCCGTATCCCCGCGCGGGGGGCGGCATGGGGCGGGGCATGGGCCGAGGTATGGGACGCGGGCGCGGCATGGGTCGGGGCCGACGGGGAAGCGGCGTCTCGGAAACCGTGGGGGAGCCGTGCGTTCTGCTGGCCGGACAGGCGGGCCGAAGCCTGCGCATCTTCGGCGAGGATCGGGTGTACATCCTGGTGGCGGACCTGCCGGAACGCGCGCTGCGCGCGGTCGCCGCCACGTTGAAGTGAGAGGCTTTTCCTCTCAGCGTCGTCTTTGAATTCGCATCTTGTGAAGATTCATGGGAATCCCGGCGCCGGAGTGTCGTCCTTATCCATGGAAGGTCGCCACGAGACACGGCGGATGGAATCCGTATCCGCGACGCGATCTTCACAGGAAGGCGCTATGAAACAGACTCGATGGAAGACCGGCTCGGCGATCACGCTTCTGGCCGTCGTCGTGGCCGTCCCCACTCTCGCGCAGAAGACTCCCACGCCTGCAACTCCGCGTCCTCCGGCGCAGGGCGCCCGTGGAGCAAACACCGTTCAGAATTTCACATGTCCGTGGCAGGCGACGTGCCCGTATGGCGGAAACGGCCCTCGCAACGGGACCGGCCTCCGACGCGGCGCGGGACAACGCAACGGCGCCAACGGCGGACAGGGATTCGGCCGCAGGGGAGGAAACGGAAACCGAGGAGCCGCCATGGGGCGCGGCCTGGGCATGGGTCGCGGCATGGGACCCGGAGCGGGCCGTGGAATGGGCCGGGGAGCCGGCTTCGGGCCGCAAAACGGAACCGGACCCAACCCGAACTGCCCGCTGAAGACCGCCCCGTAACGCCATGAGACACCCACATTCATGAGGCCATGACAACATAATCCGTGTTTGCCGGAAGCGCCGTTCCGAAGCCGGTTTCCTGGATGGCTCCGAACCCCGTTCCCGGCAGCGCGGCGTACCGCTCCCATCGCCTTGGCTCCGCGCCCCTGCGACAACTTCACTTTCCCCTGTGGCGCTGGCGCGTTCGCCTCGCCCCTTTGACCGGAGTCTGGACTACAACCGGCGTCCTCGACGTTCGGGGGATGTCCGGCTCCCGGAGTCTCCCATGAAACTGAAACGCTTCCATCTGATGTGGATGAGCCTCGTTGCAGTCTCCCTCGTCGCGGCGGGCGCCGCCCTTGCCGCCCCCACAAAAACAATTGCGGACCTGAAAGCCGCCTACCTGGGTGAATCGACCGCGCACGCGAAGTACGCCGTCTACGCGAAGAAAGCGGCGCAGGAAGGGCACGCCGATGTGGCGCGCCTGTTCCGGGCCGCCTCCACCGCCGAAGGCATCCATGCGCGCAATCACAAGGCCGTCCTCGTCACCCTCGGCGTGAAGAACCCGAAGGCGGGCGCGTTCACCCAGGCCCCGGTCTCCACCGCCGCCGCTCTGAAGGACGCCATCAAGGGTGAAACGTATGAAAAGACCACGATGTACCCGAACTTCATCCGGGACGCTCAGGCGGAAAAACAAGCGGCGGCGGTCACATCCATGTCTCAGGCGCTGGCGGCGGAAGGTCAGCACGCGGCGCTCTACACTTCGGCGCTGAAGTCCCTGAAGACCAGCGGCGGCGGCGCGAAGGTCGCCCAGGCGGCGTATTTCGTCTGCCCGATTTGTGGCGCGACCTACCGAGGCGCGGCCCCCGCCTTCTGCCCGACCTGCGGCGCGAAGCGGGAGTCGTTCCTCCGCGTGAGTTAGTGTGAGTTAGGCTGAAGTCTCGCATCGCGCCGAAAGGCCGCCTCACCGCGCCGAACGGCGAAAGGATAACGCCCGCCCTCCCCGCCCGCTCTCGCCGGCGCCGGGGAGGGCGCTCCGGGTTGTATGTCCCCTGGGGACAGGCGTCATTTGTTGAGTTTCAGGAGTCTCGCGTTGATGGCCACGATAACCGTGCTCACGGACATCAGCGCGGCCCCCAGAGCGGGGGTGAGCAGGACCCCCCAGTCGTAGAGCGCTCCCGCCGCCAGCGGAATGGCGATGACGTTGTAGCCCGTCGCCCAGAGAAGGTTCTGAAGCATCTTCCGATAGGTGGCGTCGGAAAGCCGCACGATCGCCACGACATCCAGCGGATTGCTCCGCACCAGAATCACATCGGCGGTTTCCACCGCCACGTCGGAACCCGCTCCAATAGCGATGCCCACATCGGCCTGAGCCAGCGCCGGAGCATCGTTCACGCCATCACCGGTCATGGCCACCAGTATCCCTCTGGATTGGACCTCTTTTACCTTTGCCGCTTTGTCCTGAGGCAGGACTTCGGCGAAGTATTCATCGAGTCCCACCTGGTCCGCGACCCATTTGGCGGTCGCTTTATTGTCACCTGTGAGCATGATGCAGCGAATCTTCAACGACTTTAGAGCCTGGATCGCCTGTTGCGCTTCGGGCCGGATAATATCGGCCAGGGCAATGGCTCCCTTCAGTTCTCCGTCCACGAGGACAAACACCACCGTCTTGCCCTGGTGTTGCAGCGGACCTACACGGTCCTGAGGGTATTCGATGTTGTGTTCATCCAGGTAGCCGGGACTCACCACCATTACCTGCTGATGGTCGATTCTGCCTTCCACACCTTTGCCCGGAATGCTTTTGAAGTTTTCCACAGACAGTTTCTTAAGGTCTATTGCTGAGATAGCTTTGGCGATGGGGTGTTCGGATTGGGAGTCTACTGAAGCCGCGAATTGACGGATCGTTTCTTCTTTCATCTCCTGGTCAAAGACCAGAGTGTCAGTTATGCCAAATCGTCCTTCTGTGAGCGTCCCGGTCTTATCAAAAATGACGGCTTGCAGTCTGCGGGCGTTCTCAAACGAAACCCGATTCCGAATGAGCAGTCCATTCTTCGCGGCCAGAGCCGTGGAAACGGCCACCACCAGAGGCACAGCCAGACCGAGCGCATGTGGACAGGAGATGACCATGACGGTGACGCTGCGCTCTATAGCAAAGGTGAAACCCTTTCCCATGAGAGTCAGCCAGAGGAAGAAGGTGAGGGCGCCCCCGCTTAAGGCCACAATTGTGAGCCACATGGCGGCCGTGTTCGCCAGGTCCTGGGTTCGTGATTTACTTTCCTGAGCCTGCCTGACCAGGTCTATGACCTGAGAAAGAAAGGAATCCTTTCCGGCGCTTTTGACCTCGATGGTCAACGATCCTTCTCCATTGATGGAACCGCCGATGACGTTTTCGTCAATGGTTTTGTGGACCGGCGTGGATTCCCCGGTGAGCATCGCCTCGTTGACCGAGCTCTCGCCAGCCACAACGAGGCCGTCTGCGGGTACTTTTTCTCCCGGCTTGATCAGGACTCTGTCCTTCACCGACAACTCGCCTAAAGGCACCTCCTTCACGCTGCCATCGGGCATAAGTTTGTGGGCGTCGGAAGGCATCAGCTGCGCCAACGCCTCCAGAGCCTTTGAGGCGCCCATCACTGATTTCATCTCGACCCAGTGGCCCAGGAGCATGATGTCCACGAGGGTAGCGAGCTCCCAGAAGAACATCTTGCCACTCAGACCAAACACTACGGCGCTGCTGTAAAGGTAAGCGGTTGTGATGGCCACGGCGACCAGCATCATCATCCCAGGCTTGCGTGATTTAACTTCATCCATCAGTCCTTTGAGGAATGGCCAGCCACCGTACCAAAAGACGGCTGAGGACAGACCGAACAGGACATAGACATCGCCATTGAAATGTATGGCTCCACGCATGCCCACCAGCATTTGGAGCATGGGCGAAAGGATGAGAATCGGCAGGGTCAGGACTAGCGAGATCCAGAACCGATTACGGAAATCCGCCGCCATGTGAGCGTGATGGTCGTGGTGATCCTGGTGTTCGTGATGCTCCATTTCATCTTTTGTTTGGGCAACCTTCGATTGCTCATGGGTCATGTGTTCATGGTTTTTCATAGGGGTATACTCCCGCCCTGTACTGGCGTCAGATCATTCTCTTCAGGTGAGGAGCGCCCCTTGTACTGCGGCGCTCCCGGCTTCGTCCTCAGTGTGGACAGGGACTGTGGAAACGGAATTTGAAGTGAGTCTTGGAATTCGTCGTCCTCCTTACCTTCATAAGCAGCGAGGAGGACGACGTAGCGCGAAGCGTTTTACACGTGTTACAGCGGCGGCGCGCCCATCGCGCGGGCGAGGCGGTCGCGGGCGACGGCGGCCTCGTAGAGGGCCTGAAGCCGGTTCACGCGGGCGCGGGTGAGAGCCGTTAAGGCGTCCAGGACTTCCACCAGCACGGAGCGGCCCACGTCGTAGCGGAGTTGAGCGAGGCGGTACTGCTCTTCAGCCGCCGTCACCGCCGCCTGGCTCAGCGTCACATTCCGGGCGGCGGCGTTCAGCGTGAGGAGGGCGGCCCGCACCTCGCCTTCCACACGGATGTTGGCCGCCCGCTCCGCCGCCCGCGCTCCCTCCAGACGCGCCTGCGCCTCCTCCACCCCTGCGCGTCGCAGGCCGGAATCCAGGAGCGGAATCCCCACCGTCACCCCCAGCAGCGACCCGCCCATCGTCCCCATGCGCCGGTTCGCCCCGGCGTCCGCCATCCCGATCCCGTACACCTGAGGACGGGAGGCGGCCTTCGCGCGCGTGATGTCGGCTTCTGCGGCCTGGATGCGCGCCTGAGCCGCCAACACCTCCGGGCGAGCCTGGAGCGCCTCGGCGATGCGCGCCTCCACCGGCGTCGTCTCCGTCGCGTCTTCGAGGGTGTCGGTCAGGACCACCGGCGCGTCTCCGGTCATGCCCATCGCCACGCGCAGGTTCACGAGAGCGAGATCGGCGTCGCGGAGGGCGTTGGTGCGGCTCTGTTCGGCGTCGGCGAGCTCGGCCTGCGCCCGCAGGAGTTCCACCTTCGTCGCGCTGCCCACGTCATACCTGGCCCTGGCGACCCGGACCTGCTCCGTGGTCTGCCGAACCCGCTCGTCGGCGACCTCCACGGTGGCGCGCGCATAGAGCGCCCGGCGGTACTCCGCTTCCACGGCGAGAGCCACATCCAGCTCGGTGGTGGCGAGGTCGGATTGGGAGGCTGCGATCCCCGCTCGCGCCGCGCTCACTCCAGCCCCCAGTCGCCCGCCGGTGGAGAGGGGGATCATCACCATCAGGTCAAGCGTGGCGTTCTGAGACGGCGGCGTGGAGAGGTAAGCGGTGGGAGGCCCGGCCCCCGGCGGCGAGGGCAGGATGGCGCGCATGGAACTGGAGGTGAAGACTCCGGTGAAGCCCGCCATGGGACGGGTTTCGGCGTGGGCCATGCGAAGGCGCGCCTGGGCCATGCGAAGGTCCGCCTGCGCCGCCTCCACGGAAGGCGCGCCGACCGTGTCGCGGCTGACGGATTCGCCGCTCGAATCGAGGGGAGCGGCCATCCCACGCAGCGCCAGCCGCACCGCATCCGCTACCGTGAGCCGCAGCGGAGTCACGGGAGAGATGACAGGCGCCTCGGAGGCAGACGCCGGGATGGAGAGGGATGCTTCGGCGGGAGGGGGCGCCTCGGAGACGGGCGCCTCGGCAGGGGCAGATGGAGTGACGGGGGAAGGTGGAGTGTCGGTGATGGGTGGCGCGTCGGCGAGAGCGAACGTGGCAAGGAGCGACAGCCCCGCGAGGAGCGTCAGGCGCGTTATGGACCTCATCGCTCCTCTCCTTTCGCGGCGGGCAGCGCCGTCATGGCGTCGGGTGATGCGTCGGCTTCGTGGGGTGATGCGTCGGCTTCGTCGGGTGATGCATCGGCTTCGTCGGGTGGCTCCGTCACGGGCCAGCTCCACTCCCGGCCCAGGTAGGTCCGGTGAATCCACGCTACGAAGTCGTCCACATACGTGTGCATGATCGGGATGTCGAAGAGGCTGAGGATCGTCCCCACGAGGAGGCCGCCGACCACCGCCACCGCGAGCGGCTGATAGGCGTCCAGCCCCGTCTTCGGAGCGAGGGCGACCGGCAGCAGCACGATGAGCGAGATGCCCGCCGTCATCAGAATGGGCCGCAGCCGCTCCGGGGCCGCCCGCGCCACCGCTTCATCACGGGGAACGCCCCGGTCGCGCGTCTTCATGATCATGTCAATCAGCAGCACCGCCGTCGTGATGTCCATGCCGGTCAGCACGATGATGCCGAGGATGGAGACGGTGGAGAACGCCTGATGCGCGAGCCACAGGGCGATGAAGACCCCGGAGAGCTCCAGCGGCAGGCTGGCGAGCATCTGAAGCGGCTGGAGGAACCCCCGGAACTGCACGACGAGGACCAGCGCCATGAAGACCAGCGCAATCGCCAGCCCCGACAACAGGCGACGGAAACTCTCCATCATCTGCGTCATGTCGCCGCGCATCTCCATGCCGTAGCCGGGCGGGAAGTTCACCGTCTTCAGCCCCAGCGCGGGGGCGCCGCCGTAGGTGTGGGAGACGAGGTTCATCGCCACGTCCATCGAAGGCTGATGGCCCTTGCGGTAGTACCCCGTGACGCCGATGACGCGTCGCAGCATGTCGTGCTCGATGACGGTGGGCGCCCGCCGCAGCGTGATCGCCGCCACGCTCTTCAGCGGAATCTGGCGCCCGTCCGGCGTGGTGAGATACATGTTGGCGAGGTCCCGGACGGTCTGGCGGTCCTTCTCCTCGTACCGGACGAGGATGGTGTTCTGCCGGAGGTTGGGCAGCCGGTAAAACTCGCTGGTGAGGCCGCCGCGCGTGGCGTAGTAGGTCTGTTGCGCGATGGTCTCCGGCGAGAGGCCGACTTCCGCCGCGCGCTGGGGGTCCACCGTCACCTCGTAGTCGGGCAGTCCCATCGCCCAGGTGGTGGCGGGCTGGAACATATCCGGCATCGCTTTGGCGACCCGCAGCGTCTCGCGCCCGATACGGTCGAGTTCCTTCAGGTCATCGCCGTAGATGTTCACGTGGACCGGCGCGGCGGCGGTCGCCATCACGTCGGACCCCATCTCCTTGATTTGCAGGCGTCGGATGCCGGGGATGGAGGCCAGGGCCTCGGCGTGAATGGCGTCCATCACTTGCCAGATGGAGCGCTTCCGCTCGCTCTTGTCGCTGAAGGTGAGCATCATGGAGGCGGCGTTCACCTGGGGCATCTGATACCCCGTGAAGAAGGGGTTCCAGCTCTCGAACATCGTCTCCGCGCCGATCTCGATGCTCGCCTTGCGGAGTTCCGGATGCTTCAGCATGATGCGCTCCAGTTTTTGGACCGCCCGCTCCGTTTGGGCGTAAGAGGTTCCCGGCGCCATTTCGAGGAAGCCGTTTGCCTGTCCCACGTCGCCCAGCGGCATCATCTCGCTGCCGATGAAGTAATAAAACGTGAAGCCGACGATCACCGTCGCGCCCACCCGCGCGAGGTTGGCGAACCGATGCCCCAGCAGCCACCGGATGAGGCGCGCGTAGCCTCCTTCCAGGCGGTCCAGGCCGCGCTGAAACGGGTCCACGAGGAGGTACAGGCCGCGCAGGAGCGGGTTTCGGCGGTCGGCGGCGCGGGCGGATTCGGGGCGCAGGAGGTTGGCGCAGAGCAGGGCCGTCAGCGTGAACGAGACGAGCATGGAGGCGAGCAGGCCGAAGATGATCGGCCAGACGAGCTCGCGAAACATCAGCTGCACGATACCCCCACTGAACAGGAGCGGCGTGAGGGCCAGCACGATCATCAGCGTGGACGCGATGACCGCCACCCGCACCTCCGCGATGCCGTCCACCGTCGCCGTTTTGGGGTCTTTCCCCATCCGCAGGTGGCGCTCCACTGCGTGGATGTCAATGATGCTGTCGTCCACCAGCCGCCCAATGGAGAGCAGCAGCCCGATGAGCGTGCCGCTGTTGAAACTCATCCCGAACGGGACCATCATCAGGACCGCGATGGCCAGCGACGTGGGCAGCGTGATTAGCGAAATGAGCGCGCCGCGCCACTCGCCGAGGAAGAAGAAGACCGCCAGGCCGGTGAGCAGGACGGCGAGCAGCAGCTCGTGCCACACATTATCGAAGAGGATGTCCACGAAGTGCGCGTTGTCGTACGCCGTTTCAAACGTGAGGCCGGGATTCTCGCGCTCCAGCGAGCGCACGACCTTCAGCACGTCCGGGACGACCTGCGCGGAGGAGGCGCCGGGGTTCATGATGACCGACACCTCGATTCCGGGCGTCACCTCCGCTTTGCCGCCCGGCTCATTGTTCAGGTAATGGTAGCCGCTGCGTCGCTCCCAGTAGCCGTCCACCACGCGCGCCACATCCCGCACAAAGATCACGCGAGGGGTCGCCGTCGCCGGAGCGAGGGCCGCCGACGCGGGAGACGCCGGGGCCGCCTCCCCGCCGCCGCCCATGCCTCCTCCCATGCCGCCGCCGGTCGCATCGCCAGGTGGAGGAACGGTTGCGGAGGCGCCGGGGGTCCGTTGGGTAATGGGGATGGCCATCACGTCCTCGGCGGATTGGGCGCGGGCGTTGACGCGGATGATGCTCTCGTCCGGCCCGGAGGTGAGCGTTCCGCCGGAACGGGTCACGTTGAACCGGTCTATCGCGTTCCTCACGTCGAGCGGCGAGAGGCGGTAGCCGGCCAGCTTCTCGCGGTCCACGAGAACCTGCAACTGCCGCCGATAGCCGCCAAACGGGACGACCGAATAGACGTGAGAGACGCCCTTGAGCCGATTGATGACCGTGTTGTCCGCGAATTGACGGACGCGTGCGGGGTTCCAGCCCTGTTTGGGATCGCCACTAAGGCGCAGCGAGAGGATCGGCAGGTTGAGCGGATCAATGGGGACGACCCAGGACGGCTTGAGATTGGCGCCGGTGGAGGGCAAACTCGCCTGCGTGATGTTCATCAGGGCCTGAATGTCCACCACGGCCCGCTCCATATCCGAGCCGTACGGGAATTCGAGGGTGACGATGGAGAAGCCGTCCTGCGACGTGGAGCGGATGAAGCGCAGGCCCTTCACGTTGATCAGCTGCTCCTCAATCGGCTTGCTGACGTACAACTCCATCTCTCGCGCGGAGAGGCCGGGCATCATCGTCACCACGCCGATGAGGGGACTCTCGACGTACGGCGCGAACCGGCGCGGCATCCGCCCGATGGAGATCCAGGCCATGCTCAGCGCGGCGAGGTAGAAGGCGAGGATTGCGTACGGATGCTCAATACTCCACCGATGGATCATATGGAGCGCGTTCCCTCCCCTGGGCGCGCGAGAAGCGTCGGGAGGGGGAACCGAAGGCGTCGGGGAGGTCATCGGCTTCCCTCCACGCTGCCGGGACGGCGGGCCATCTCGGAGGAAGCGGGGCGGACCGTCTCCCCGTCCGCGAGCGATTGCGCCCCGGCCACCACGACGCGCTGCCCGGCCTTCAGCCCGGAGGTGATCTGCGTCCGGTCGCCGTCGGAGATGCCGGTCGTTACGCGCACGGCGTGAACGAGGTAGTCACCCGCGTCGCCGGGTTTCGGTTCCGCCACCCAGACGGTGGAGGGCGCTGGAGTGTCGCTGTCGGCGCCGATGCCCATTTGAACCGCCCGCAGGGGAACGATGAGCGCGTCGGGGGCTTTCGCCGTGGTGAACGACATCTCCACGAACGCGCCGGGAAGGAAGCGCTGGTCGGCGTTGGGCCAAAGGGCTTCCACGAGGCCCGTCCGCGCTGAGGGGTCCACCGACGGCGTGACCGACGTGACGCGCGTGACGACCGCCGCCTGATCCTTTCCCCGGTCGCGCACCGTGACGGGGGAGCCGACGCGGAGGCGCGCGAGGTCTTGCTCCGCCACATTGGCCTGAAGCCGGATTGGACGAATCTGGGCCACGCGGAGGATCGCCTGGCCGGGGCTGACGAGGACGCCGGGGCTGAGCAGCCGCTCCGTCACGACGCCATCCACTTCGCTGCGGAGGGCGCTGTAGTCGCGGGTGGTGGTGGAGGCGGCAAGGCCCGCTTTCGCCTGAGCGACGGCGGTTTGCGCCTGTTCCGTGCGGAGTCGTGCGGCGTCGGCGGCGGCCTGCGTGGCGCGGACGTGCGCGTCGTGGGTCGCCAGTTCGGAGCGCGCCTGCTCGATTTTCGCTCCAGCGGCGGTGATCATCGCGTTGGCTTTGCGGTTGCGGCTTTGGGCAGCGCGAACTCCCGCCTGCGCCTGAGCGACTCCGGCCTGAGCGCGGTTCACTGTGGCGTCGGCGGCCTTGGCCTGCGCCTGTTCCTTCTGAAACTCGTCGCGGGAGACGGCGCCCTCCGCCACGAGGGTTTGCATCCGTTCCAGTTCCGGCTTCCAGTACGCCTGCTCAGCCTGAGCGGAGGCCAGCGCCGCTTCCGCGTCGGTGACCTGAGTCTTCGCGGCGTCCAGGGTGGCGGTGGCGTCGGCGCGTTCGGCGCGGGCGGCTTCCCGGTTGGCCTGCGCCTCGTCAAGGGCGGCGTTCATCTGGCTCAGTTCGCCGTGGGCCTGATGAACTTCGGCGCCCGCCTGTTCAGACTGTGCGCGGGCCACTTCCACGCCCTGGCGCGCCTGCGTCACGCCCGCCTGGCGCTCGGCGATCTGCGGGGCGATCTGGCTCGTGTCCAGCCGGGCGAGGAGTTGGCCGCGCTTCACCCGGTCCCCCGCGTAAAATGGCATCCAGAGGAGGGTTCCGGTGACGCGCGCGTAAATCCCCTGCTCGTTGAAGGCGACCGCCGAGCCGCTGTACCGCACAGTGTTCACGAGCGGCCCGCGCTCCACCGTGGCAAGCGTGACGGCGGTGACGCCCGGCGGCGCCGGGGTGGACATCTCCATCGCCTGCCCCTCAATCGGCGTCATGGAGCCGACCGGCCGGTATCGCCGGACGATCCAGAACGACGCGGCGAGCAGGACCACCACGAGGAGCAGCTCGCCTACTACCCCTCGGCTGAAGACTCCGCTCCACCGCACGCGCTGCCCCGTTCGCCGCATCCGGTAGAGGGTGTAGCCCGCCGCTGCAAGGACCGCCAGCCCCAGAAGGATCGGCATGAGGGGGAGAGGCGCGGACGCGGCGCCGGGAGGGCTGAGCGTCTGACCCGACTTCACGTTGAGCGCAGCGGAGCCTTTCCCGCCCGACGCCTTCACCGAGATGTTGACGGTGTAGCCGCCCTCCATGGCGAAGACGGCGGGCGCGGACCAGACCTCAGGGCGACCGGCGACCGGCGCTGCGGCCTCCTCCTTTTCGCCCATCGGCATGGCGGGCATGTGGGCAAAGACGCGAACCGTGGCGCCCTCCAGCGGCTTTCCCGCACGATCCTTCAGTTCCACGAAGAGGCGCGCGCGGCCCACAGCGACGGTCGCGGGGTCGCTCCAGAGCTGGCCGGAGAAAGGTCCGGCGGTGAACGGAATCGCGGCGTGCGCCACCGGGGAGACAAGCAGGCTGATCAGCAGAAGCGGTGGCAGGAGCAGAGCAGGGAGCGAGACGCGGTTCCGACGGCTTCGGGGGAAGCGAAACGGAAGCGACATGAGGACCTCGAACAGACACGGGAAGGAACCCGTAAAGAGGAACGGCGCCGAGGAAGGCGCGCGAAACGGCGGAAAGGGATGTCCGTCGCGGGGTGGCGCAGGCGCGGAAGCAGCCCGGTTAAAGCGATTAACCGAGGGGCGGGGCGCGCGAAGGAGACTGTTCGAGGTCGGGCGGGGGCGGCGGCGCCTCGTCGCGGGCGGCGCGGGGCGCGGGGACGACATCGGCGTGGGCCGCAAGGAAGTCCGCCGGAGTGAAGCGCGCCAGGATGAAGTTGGGCGCCGACGGAGTGGCGTCACGGGCGGCGATTCGATCCGGCTGCGGCGAGGGTTCCGTCGGCATGAAAGCGCACCGGGGCGCGGTGGCGGCTTTTCCGGCGGCGCCCGCGCGGGTCTTCGCATGGGGGGCGGGGCAGCACGCATGGGCGGCCATGTGTGGGCAGTACGCCATGTCCGAAGCCGGTTTCGGAGCGGAGGCGTTCATCCCGGAGCAGGCGCGCCCATTGGCGCAGACCTGGAGGCCCGCCGCGCCCATCGTGGGCCAGAGCGCCGAGAGAATCAGCGCCGTCAGAGCCATCCAGAGGGAGGGCCGATGTCGGGGATGAGGAATCATCATTGTCGGAAGGGAGAGCGGTCTTTTCTGGGTTCAGTATACCCCGAACGAGGCGGCGGCGCAAATCGGGGCGGGCGGTCATTAAGGATACGGGCGGTTGAAACCGCTGCAACGACCACACAAAGTCGGCCTTCGCCGACTCCCGCCCTGCCGAAGCCTTCCGTCCATGAGCGACCCCCCCCTACCTCACCCCGGCCTTCGGCCACCCCTCTCCCACAGGAGAGGGGCTGGGGAGATCGTGAGCTCGCGCCCCATCATTCCTCCCCGAACTCGCGCAGGCGGGTTTCGTGTGGGTGTTGCAGCGGTTTCAACCGCCCGTCTCCTGCGGACTCCCTCACGGCGAACAGGAGCGCTCCGGTAACCGAGGCGTCCGCGACGGCGGGGTTCCCTGACCATGTGCAAAACTTTGAACCGCACCCACGGTGGCCAACTGGCTTGACGAGGGACGCGGCCCGGCGCTAGCATCCCCTTCGGAGCGATGTCCGAGTGGTCGAAGGAGCAGCACTGGAAATGCTGTATAGGGGTAACTCTATCGTGGGTTCGAATCCCACTCGCTCCGTTGCTGTTTTTCGGCTGGGGAAACAGTTCCCGGCGCCGGATGGACCGCTGCCCTGCTGAGCGGAGCGCCTCGGCGTCCCTATTCTGATTTTGAGATTCCCTGCGTTTTGGAATTCCTGCGTGGCGTGGAAGGTTTTTCCTCGCTCGCCCCGAAACTGAGGGTAACTCTAACGCTTGCTTGACTCGTTCCCTTCGGCTTCTTCGTCCTATTTGGCGCCCCTCATGGCCCCCTCTCTCCCCTGTGTCCTCCACGTCCGCCGTTTCCTCCTCCCTCTCCTCCTCGCGGGTGGCTTCCTCTGCCGACCGGCGGCGGCGATCCCCGTGCTGCGCGGCGACCTGTACCTCGATGGCCACGTGAATGTGCAGGATGCCATCGTCGCCCTGCGGATGGCCGTCGGCCTGCAACACCCCACGCCGAATGAACTCCTCGCGGGGGATGTGGCGCCGTTTCCCGGCGCGGACGGCCGCACCCTCGGCGACGGGCGCATCTCCGTCCTCGACGCCGTGCGAATCCTCCGCTACGCCGTCAAACTCGACTCCGCCAGCGCCTTCTACGGCGGCGAAGACCCCACCGTGGAGACCTCCGGCGTCACCCTGCGCCTCAGCGTCTATCGAGCGCGTCTCGCGCTGTTTGGCCCCACTCCCGCCGGGGAGTTTCCCCTCTCTGTGGTCGTCACCGGGGCGGAGCGGCTGGCGGCGGCGGGCGTCACCCTCACTCTCATCGGCGAGTCGGGCGCGCCGTCGCTCACCGTGACCCGCGTGGAGGCGGGCAGGCTGCTCCCCGCCGGGTCCGGCCTGCTGTTCACGCCGCCGCTCTCCACAGAGGGACGCCTGCGGGTGAGGGGGGCCGTGTTCGCCCCGGACGGCATGAGCGTCACCGGGACCGGCGAACTCCTCCGCTTTATCCTGAAGGCCGACGGCCCGGTCCCTCCCGCCGCCGCATGGGAAGTGACCCTGACCGACGCCGACGCCGCCACTGACGACGCTCACTCGCCGCCCGTGGCCGACGCCCGCAGCCTCCTCTCCGACCCAGGCGGCGCGCCATGAAGCGATTCCTCCTCCTCGCCGTCGCCCTCGCGCTGACCGCATCCGCATGGGGAGAGGTCCCCCGGCTATACCTGTCGCCGACTACCCCCGTCCCGCCCGGCGGCGCGCTCACCCTTTCGCTCAAGGCGTCTCAGGCGGCGCGGCTCACCGTGGGCCGCTTCACCCTGACCCTCGCGGGGGACGGAACCGCGCCGGTCCCCACCGTCACGGAAGTGAAGGCCGGAGACGCCGTTCAACGCGCCGCAACCCCCGGCTGCCTGGTCTGCGCGCCCGCCGCCGCAGGGGATTCCCTCCTCACGGCCCCCGCCCTGGGTCAGGCCGCGCCGGGTGACCCCCTTACCGTAGCCTTCGCGCTCGCGTCCGCCGGGCCGGTGGGAGTCGAAACGGGCGGCGTAACCGGCTCCGACGCCGAACTCGCGCAGATGACGCTTCGCATCCCCGAAAGCGCGCCCGTGGGAACGAACTACGCCGTGCGCCTCTCCAACGCCGACTTCAGCGACGCCGCCAGCCAGGCGGTCGCGTTCGAGATGGTGAACGGGACGATCACCGTAGGCTATCCGCCGCTCGTCCTGCGCGAGGGGACCAACACGGCGTATCACGACGCGAGGCGTCCTGGTCCTCTCCTCATCCCCACTTCCGGGGACGACCCCGCCACCCCCGAAACGGAGATCGGCTTTCCCGGCGACGACGCCGCGTTCGGCCACCGGCGGTACCTGTTCGCCGTGGAGGCGGAGAACCTGGCCGACTCCCGCGTGGAGTGGAGCGCGACCGCCACCCGCGCCGATGGCTCCCCCGCGCCGGACGCCGGAACCGTCGTTCCCACGCGAACGGACGGCCTTCAGGTGGCGTATCTCCCGCCGCGCGCCGCCATGCTTGCCGCCGAAGCGACGCGCGTGACTCTCACCGCCCGCGTGGCGCGCGACCCCGGCCAAAGCGTCGTGATCGAAGCCGAACTCCTCCCCTACGGTGACGCCAACCTCGATGGGCGCGTCACCCGCGACGACTACCTCCTCGCGCTGCGGTGGGCCAGCGGCCTCGATCTCCCTGACGGGCCGGAGGGCCTCTCCCCCACGGGGCTGACCGGCTACGTCCCCTCTCCCGTGCGGCGCCTGCTCGTGGACGTTCGCCCCGTTCCCGGCCTTCCGCTGCCCGACGCGGCGGGAAGTCTCTGGGACGGCGAATTTGCCCGGCTGGGACGCAAGCCGCCGCCGCGCATCGGCTTCAACCGCGACGGTTTCCCATTCGGCGACGGGCGCATCACCCTCGCCGATGCGCTCTGGGTCCTCCGCAAGGCCACGCTCCACGCCGAAACCCCGCCGCGCACGCTGGACCCCTCCACGGATGGAACTGTCGCCGCGCCCCTGTAGCCCTGCGCCCTGAAGCGTTCCCTTTTAGTTCTCCTCACCCGAATGTATAAAATACGTACCACACCACGCCTGCCGCGCCCGACCGTCCACCGGACCCGGCGTTGAACCGGGGGACCTATGACCAGCATCCACGACCTGCTTGAACTCGCTCTCGCCGCTCATGCGTCGGACCTCATTGTGAAGGCGGGCAGCCCGCCCATCCTTCGCGTGGACGGCGCCATTGTGACGGCGGACGGCCCGGCGGTGAGCGCGGCGCAATCCGAGCAGGTCGTCCACAGCATCGAGGCAAGCGCACAGCGCGAACGCCTCCTCAACCCCGAATCCTCGCTCAATGATGAAGAACTGCTCGCCCTGGCGATGGGGGGCGACAGTGGCTTCACGGACCCCCTGGCGACGGGCGATGCGGCGGTGGAGGAGCGCGATTACGTCTTCTCCATCCCCGGCCTTGCGCGGGTGCGCGCCAACGTCTATCGGCAGAACGCAACGGCGGCGGCGGCCCTGCGGATCATCCCGTTGTCCCCGCCCACGCTGGATGAACTGGAGCTCCCGGAGGCGCTGAAGGACCTCGCCATGCAGCCGCGCGGCCTCATCCTCGTCACCGGCCCCACCGGCAGCGGCAAGTCCACCACGCTTGCCGCGATGCTCGAACACATCAACCGCACGGCGCCGCGTAACATCATCACCATTGAAGACCCCGTGGAGTTCGTCTTCACCGACCAGCAGAGCGTCGTCCAGCAGCGAGAAGTGGGGCGGGACACGCCGAGCTTCGGGGCCGCCCTCACCGCCGCCCTCCGCCAGACGCCCGACGTGCTGATGGTGGGCGAGATGCGCACCCTGGAGGCGATTGAGGCCGTCCTCATGGCGGCGGAAGTCGGCCACCTCGTCCTCTCCACGCTGCACACCACCAGCGCCCCGTCGGCGGTGGACCGCATCCTCAACTCGTTTCCGCCGGATCGCCGTCCCCAGGTGAAGAGTCGGCTCACGGCGACGCTGACGGGAGTGGTGGCGCAGCGGCTGGTGCGGCGGGCGGAGGGCACGGGTCGCGTCGCGGCGGTGGAGATCATGGTCACCTCCCCCACAGTGATGAAACTGGTGGAGGAAGAGAACACCAACGACCTGATGACGGCCATCAAGGAGGGGAGCCATTACGGCATGACCTCGATGAACCAGACGCTGAGCCGCCTGCACCGCGAGGGGAAGATTACGTCGGAGGAGGCGCTGGCCAACTCGCCCTACACTCAGGAATTGCGGCAACTGCTGCGCCACGCCTGACGATTTCAAGGCGAACAGGAAAATGAGCGCAACATCCGCCGCCGCGCGCGCCGCCGGTCTTCCGCAGCGAGGTGATGGCAGCGATGGGGAGCGAGAATGTCTCCTCCAATGAATCGGAGGTCGCGCAGTTTCCGGAGGCGTTCAGCGCCCTCATGAACGGGAGCCGGGGACCCGACCCCTTAAATCCATTCCCGATCCCTCCGCCGAACGTCTCCTCCAACGCCGCGCCGAACGTCACGCGGAAGCGCAGGCCACGCCGGGACCGTTGACGCGCTTCACACACCACCGGGCGCTCATCTCTCAGAACGACAACGGGAGCGCCCCGAAGGACACCCCCGTTTTATTGTGCCTGGCGCCATGCAGCCCGGCGCCGCTTTCTTCGCGGATTGCCCTTTGATTACCCTTTGGCGGCGGCGTACCGCTTGCCGATCTCATCCCAGTTCAGCACATTCCAGATGGCGGCGAGGTAGTCGGGGCGACGATTTTGGTACTTGAGATAGTAGGCGTGTTCCCACACGTCGATGCCCAGGACGGGGGTCTGACCGTCCATCAGCGGGCTGTCCTGATTGGCTGTGCTCAGGACGTGCAGCGCGCCGTTCTGGACGACGAGCCACGCCCAGCCGCTGCCGAACCGCTTCGCCCCGGCGTCGTTGACTTTGGCCTTGAGAGCGTCGAAGCCGCCGAAGGTGGACTGAATGGCGTCGGCGAGGGCGCCGGTGGGGGCGCCGCTGCCGCCCGGCGTGAGGATTTCCCAGAACATGGTGTGATTGGCGTGCCCGCCGCCATTGTTGCGGACGGCTGTGCGGATGGCTTCCGGCACGGTTTGAATGTGTTGCAGCAACGAGACGATGTCGTGGCTCTGGAGGTCCGCGTGGTCCTTCAGGGCGGCGTTGAGGTTGTTGACATAGGCGGCGTGATGCTTGTCGTGGTGGATTTTCATCGTTTCGGTGTCAATGTGAGGCTCAAGGGCCGCGTAATCGTACGGCAGCGGGGGCAGGGTGAACTCCGGCATGAGAGATTCCTCCAAAAAAGGGGCGCCCGAAGGCGGGGAGCGTTCATTCCGTCAGGGTCGAACGAAGCCACGCCTCGTGAAGGCGGCGAGACACGCGACAGCCGACCCGTAAAAGCCGCCCGACGAGCGGACGGCCGTGACGGTTATGAGTATGGCCCAATCGCGCCGGAGGAACCAAAGCGGCGAGCGGGGGAGGCGCTCCGGGCCGGACTGCCCAACGCCGGAGCGCTTCACATCCCCCATCCCCTGGGATCAGACTTTCCAGGGGCCGCGCTGCTTGCGGCTCACCATCGCCTGCGCCTCTTTGTCGCCGGTGAACTGCTCCTTCTTCGGGTCCCAGTTCAGTTTCCGCCCGCCCAGCCGCAGGGAGATGTTGCCCAGGTGGCACACGGTGACGGAGCGGTGCCCCACTTCCGCCGGGCAGATGGTGGGCTTGCGGCTCCGCACGCAGTCAATGAAGTTGCCCATATGATTGTTGGATTTGTAGAGGGTGATGGCGCTGGCGGGGAGCGGCGTCTCCAGCAGCTTCGGGTCGCTGGCGTTGATGGTCCCCCGGCTCACGAAAATCCAGCCATCATCGCCGTTGAACTGCACGCCGTTCTCGCCCTCGCTGTTGGTGTGGAGCTTCACCCCGTTGCCGTAGGTGTACGTCACCTTGAACTGCGGCACGGTGTTGTAGCACTCGTCGCATTTGGGTTCGGGGCCGTGCGGCTCGGACTCCACGCTGATGGGGCCGGAGTTGTCCATGCCCATGCCCCACTGAGCGATGTCGTTATGGTGCGCGCCCCAGTCGGTCATCATCCCCCCGGCGTATTCATACCAGTGGCGGAAGGTGCCGTGGGTGCGTTCGCGCACATACTCGGTCATCGGGGCCTGGCCAAGCCACATCTCCCAGTCGAAGCCGTCGGGGGGCGTCTCCACCTTGAACGGGCCGCCGGTCGAACCGCCGGGCAGGTGCGCTTCCACCGTTTTCAGCTTGCCGACGCGGCCGTTGCGCACGAGTTCGCACGCCATGCGGAACCGGTCGTCTGAGCGCTGCTGGCTGCCGACCTGAAAGACGCGGCCGGTCTTCTTCTGGGTGGCGACGATTTTTTTGCCTTCGGCGATGGTGAGGGTGAGCGGTTTCTCGCAGTAGACATCCTTCCCGGCGTTCATGGCGGCGATGGCGATGTAGGAGTGCCAATGGTCCGGCACGCCGATCACGACGGCGTCAATGTCCTTGCGGGCGAGGATGTCGCGGAAATCCTTCGATTTGGCGGTGTCGGGGCCGAACGACGCAGCGCCTTCATCGAGGTGGAGCTGATCCACGTCGCACACGGCGATGACTTTCACCCCGCGCTGACCGGCGGCGGCGTGCGTGTCGCCGAGGCCCTGGCGGAACCCGCCCCGGCTGCCGCCCAGGCCGATCCCGGCGACCTGAATGGTGTCGTTGGGGCCGATGCGGCGGGGAGAGTTGGCGTTGCGCTCTTTCTCGGCGGCGACCACGTCACGGGCGTACCATGCGGGCAGCCCCGCGAGGGCGAGACCCGCCAGTGTGGTCTCCAGGAACTGGCGGCGGGAAACCGATTCTTTGGTGGTGGACAATGAGGCGCCTCCTGGGCGAAAAAAGTCATCAGGCGAGAGTGGGGCCGCAGCGGGAGTGTCGCTTCCGGCGCGCGCCCGTTCATTCTGAACCGCCGGGCACGGTTCGGTTTCCCTGAATTCGACGGCCTCGCTCGGTTCTCCTCGCCATTCCCGCTGCGGAGCGCCGGAACTCTGTCCACTCTGCGCAACACGCGATGCCGCTTCCGCTCAGCGGCCTCCGGCTACGGCGATCCCATCGCGGAGTGAATGCCGGCGGCCAGTCCCCCCGCCATGCGGAAAATCATCCCAATCATCGGGAGAGCGACGGCGGCCCACAGGAGGACCGGCAGCGCCCGCATGAAGCTGTGGGTTGCAGTATCCAGTTCGCTTTCGAGGTACTCCGCCACCTTGCTGAGGCTGAACCCCACCGATCCCGACTCTTCCCCCGTAGCCAGCATCTGCAGGGCCACACCGGGGAGCTGCCCGGTGGCGGCCAGCGCCTCGGTCATCGGGACGCCCTGCGCCAGCGCCGCCTTCGCCCGCAGCAGGCCCCGGCCCATCACGCGATTGCCGCACGCCTCCGCCGCGATCTCCACCGCTTCCATGGAACCGATGCCCGCGTCGTACAGGTCGCCCAGGGTCCGAACGAAGCGGGCGGCGGCGTTCTTGCGCGCGAAGGCCGCCAGGGGGGGAACGGCCAGGATCAGCGCGTCGAGGAGGGCGCCAGGACCCTCCAGCCGAGAGAGAGCCTTCACCGCGACGACAACCAGGACGATCTCCGCGACGGTGGCGCCCTGCGCGAGGAAAGCCCCCACCGCCTCCGCCGGACCCTGAAGCACGTACGCCAGGACGACCGACACCAGCCCCATCGTGACGAGCAGCATGATCGGGTAGACCATCGCCCGGCGCGTCATCTGCTGAAGGGTCCATTTACGCTCGAAGTGGGCGGCGGCGGTCTGCAGCGTCGAAACCAGGCGCCCGGAAGCGTCTCCCGCCGCGAGGAGTCGCACGGCCACCGGCCCGAACAGTTGCTGGCGCGGCATGAGCGCGCGGGAGAGGGGGCAGCCCTGAGCGGTCAGCCGCTCCACGACGCCGAGGGCGACCCCCAGGCGACCGCTCGTTCCTTCCGCCGCCAGCTCAACGGCGCGCGACAGGCCGATCCCGGCGTTGAGGGTGGCGGCGAGCTGGCGGTACAGCAGCGCGAGATCGCGGGGATGCGCCTCGCCCAGCAGGATGTCTGTCGGAGGAGTAGAGCGGTCCTCGCGGGAAGGAGATGGATCATGCGCGGGATGCATGGAGCGACCTCCAGGCGCGGGAGACGTTACAGACTCACGCCCAGCCGCGCGAGGCCGGCCACGAGGATGGGCGCCCAGAGCAGAGCGGGCAGCAGGTTCGCCACTCGCACCCGCTTCACCTCAAGCAGCCGCAGCCCCAGGCCGATCAGGATGACGCCGCCGGTGGCGAACAATTCGCGGCTCATCGCGGGTGTCAGCGCGGCGGCAAGGCTTCCGGCGGCGAGGGTCAGTCCCCCCTGCGTCACAAGGACCGCGCCCGCGCTCGCCGCCACCGCGCCACCCATCGCCGCCGCAAACGCCACCGACGAAAAGCCGTCCAGGATGGACTTGGTGAGGAGGATGGAATAATCGCCGCGCAGGCCGTCCGCGATGCATCCCATGAGGGTCATCGGCCCCACGCAGAAGAGCAGCGTCGGCGTGATGAAGGCGACTCCGAAGCCCACGCCCCCCTTCGAGCCGAGACGGCGCTCCAGCAGCGCCCCGAACGCCTCCAGCCGGCCTTCGAGGTCCAGCCCTTCGCCGACCAGCGCCCCCAGCAGCAGCGCCACGAGGAGGAGGGCCGCGTTCTTCGTGTCCCACGCCATCTTCATGCCGAGGAAGAGGGTGATGAGGCCGATGACGTGCCCCAGCGTCTCGTGCAGTCGCGCCGACAGCCGGGACCCGAACAGCGTCCCTACCGTCGCCCCGGTGAGGATCGCGCCCGTGTTAATGAGTGTGCCGATCATACGGCGCCGCTCCTCGCGTTACCCGATGAAGCCACCCGGCGCAGCGTCTCCCCCGCGCGGTTCTGATGTGGCGCTCCGGGGAGGAGATCGGCGTTACCATGTCTCCACCGTCATCGCCACGAGTTTGATATGCGGGTCCGTCGGCAGATCGAGTTGCTGAAGGGGCTTTTTGCTGTCGCATGGGATGATGTAATGCTTCAGGTACGCCGGGGTCCGCTCCACGCCGTTTTTGCTGTTGCGAACGGGCGTGAAGTAGCCGATGGTCTCGCTATCGAAGGTGGGGGGCTTGTCCCACGAGGAGAGGCTGAGGTGCTGACGCTGCTTCGAGCCGTCGGCGTAGGTGAGGAGCCATTCGGCGTCGCGGTCCTCGTCGGCGGCCATCAGCAGGTGAATCGCCGTGGGGCGGGGCACTCGCAGCGTGATGTCCTGGCCGGTGTTGCTCACCATGTTGACCGCGCCGTCGGCCTTGGGGGGATACCTAAAGGGCACCCGGCGGTTGGCGTCCAGCCCCACCCCGATCACCGGGCCGAGGTAGCCGTTCGGGTACAGGTCGCTGCGGACTTCCTGCGGGGTGACGAGCGGCGGCATGAACTGGCCGGGGAAGGTGTTGCCCTGCCCATCGAAGTCGCCGTCGCCGGGGAGAGAATCGGGAGAGACGCCGTCCACGCCGCTGGTTTTCAACAGCGCCACCAGGTCGAGAGGTTCAAATCCTCCGCCTTTGACGGTGAGCGGCTGGGCCAGGGCCACCGTCCCGCGTGTCACTGGGGTTTCCGAGGCCCATCGGCCATTGCGAAACACTTCCGCCGCCAGGAGGAACAGCCCCGCGAACGGCGGCGACTGCACGGGAACCCGCACCAGAGTCTGCTGCCCCGGCGCGAGGTCTCCCAGAGGGCCGACCACGGGAACTCGGTTGCTTTCGGAGTTCATCGGCACGCCGTCGTAATAGTACCAGCGGAAGCCGACGGATACATCCCCTTTCTTCCAGGTTTCGGCGCCGATATTCTTCACCACGATCTTCATATCCGTAGAGGTGTCGGCCTCGACCTGGGAGGGCAGCCCCAGGCCGAGCGGAAAGTCGGCGGCGACATCGTTGGGGAGGAGTTCCACCGTTTCGGGGGCGTGTGTCAGCGCCTCTCCGGCGGAATTGGTGATGATCCACTCCAGTTCGTAGTGCCAGGGGAGGCCGGGAGTCCATGCATCGAGCGGCTGGTTCCCTTTGCCCAGAGCGGAGACATCCACGGTGAGATCGGCGAGGGAACCGGAAGGGACATCCACTTTGAGCGGCGTGCGAAGGGCGACCGTGGGGTCCGTCGGGACGAGGTCGGCTTCGGTGACGGCGCTGGTGATGTCCCAGACGCGGCGCCATCGGTAGCTGACGGCGGCGTCGAGGTGAATCCATGGAGACGCGCCTTCATTGCGAATGCGCGCCCGCGCGCGATAGACCGGGCCGGGCCGCATGAGGAGCGGCAGATCGCTGGAAAGCAACCTGGCGGCCAAAGGCGGGCGGCCCCCCACATGGACCGGATACGCGCCGAAGGAGACGCCTCCGCCGGGTACCTCCGCCTGCGGGAGGACCTGAAGGATGAAGCGGAGTTGATAATCGCCGTCGGGAAGAGGGTCCGGCCCTTTGCGCGCCGCCACGAGAATCCCCGCCGTGTGCTGTTCGCGGGGGCGGATAGTGTTGGGCAACGAGACGCTGCCTGAAGCGATCACCGCCCCGTTTTGGGTCCATTCCGAGCGGAGGTACGCCCCTTCCGGCCAGGGCTGCACCCCGGCGTTCTCGACGCGGAACTCCATGCGGGTGAGTGACCCGGCCTGCACGGCGGGGGGAACCGATTCGGAGAGGAGCCGGGCGCGGTACGGCGCATCGCTGTCCAGGTGCGCGAGGGCGGCCCGCGTCAGGTTCAGGTCCCGGTCGCCCGCTTCCCGGCTGGGAGCCAGTTCGGTGCCGTAGCGCCAACCGTTCCAGCTGTTCAAAATCGTCCAGTCGGGCTTCTTTTCGCCCACGTCGTTCCAGGCGGCGACGAAGGGGCGGCCACTCAGGCGGGCGCGGATCGGCTCGTCGGGGATCATGCCGCGCTCATTGTAACTCGGCGAGAGGACGGCGGTGTGGATCGGCGCGGACTCCTCCAGCGTGAGCGGCTTCTCCGGCTCCAGGGAGAAATAGGCGTCCATGGTGGGAGCGGCCGCCTTCCAGCCCAGATCGCCGGCGAGGGCCACCGGCAGGCCAAACTCGCGCTGGAAGCGGGCGCGCAGATCGGTCACAAACTCCGGGGAAATGCCCTTCATCCCCTGGGGCGCGCCCAGAAAGACCGGAATGGCGTTGGGCAGATCGGGGGAGTCGGGCAGCGACACCATCGTGCGATAGTTCGCCGGGATACGGTGGTAAAACTCGCGGATGACGGCGAAGAGGGCGGAGCGTCCCGTTCCGGCGCTCAGGTCCCACCGGGTTGGCGTGAGGAAGTCGAGGAAGAGGGCAATGGAGGGCGGGGACTGACCAGCGGCGGTGATCTCGCGGATGCCCTGAGCGGCCATATCGGCGCCGGTTCGGCCCCATTCGGCGCGGGACGCGACATCCGCCGGGTACTGGATCAGCGCGGCGTTGATGCCGACGCGAGCCATCGCGGCGAACGATTCCCGGTGGGTTTGACTGCGGGCGCTGTCGAGCCACGGCCCCGGTCCTTCCAGCGGCAGGTGCGTGAGGGCGCTGGAGCCGTCGGGGTTGCGGGAGATATAGCGCGTGGTCGTCACCGCCGTCGCGGGAGAGGCCGTCGCGGAAGAGGCCGTCGCGGAAGAGGCCGTCGCGGAAGAGGCCGTCGCGGAAGAGGCCGTCGCGGAAGAGGCCGTCGCGGGAGAGGCGCCCGTCGTCGCCACTGTTGAGGAGGCTGCGACGGCTTCCAGGGGAGGGGCGCCGTAGCGTAGCTGATAGACGCCGAAACTGTACTGCCGGGTGAGCGGCGTGGGGGGAGCGGGCGTCGTCGGCGCGGCGACGGAGGATGCCTTAGTGTCAGGCTGGCGTGGGGCGCGCCGGGCCGAGGACGGAACCGAGGAGGCCACCAGGCAGAGTAACGCGACGTAGACGACGCTGCGCCGCGCGGAGAACCGGGACTCAACACGCTCATGGATCGGGCGCGCCAACGGCGGGAGGCTGGGCAGTATCCGTTTCAGGGTGAATCTCCGTTCAGGGGGGCGGTCGAACCCGCGCCTCGCAATCACCAGTCGCTCTTCTATAGTGTTCAGTATAAGGATTATTCCGGAGCCTCTCGGTTTCCACCGCGCGACGGCGGGCCGCCGGAGGTAGTCATGCGAAGCGCCGATGGGGCGAGCCTTCCTGCATCATTCCCAGTATGGCGCCGGTTCTCCTGCCGCCCCGCTTGCTTGTCGGCGGAGGGCGCACGCCCGAACCTCTGCGCGTTTGCGAGACTACTACGCTGCGAGACGAAGGCTTGAAAAAGGCGTCAGGAGACGACCGGCGGGGATGCGGAGGCATCGCCCTCATGCTACAGTGTAATCGGGGCCGCCCCTGTCCTTTCTCCTCAACTCCTCAAGCGGGACAGAAGCCACAGGGTTCCGGGGATTCCTCGGTTACGCCCTCTCCGGGTGGGTCGCGCACCGTGTTCCCCTTTTTTCCGGGAGGAGACCATGAAGAAGACCTCCGCCGCGATACTCTCCATTTGGTCCAATTCGACGCTGATCGTCCTCAAGCTGATGGTGGCGACTCTCACGGGGTCCGTCAGCGTCCTGGCCGAGGCGATTCACTCCTCGGTGGACCTGATCGCGTCGTTCATCGCTTACTGGGCCGTTCGCACGTCGGATGCGCCCGCCGATGAAGACCATCCCTTCGGACACGGCAAGTATGAGAACGTTTCCGGGGCCGTGGAGGGCTTCCTCATTGTGGCGGCGGGCCTTCTCGTCGGCTATGAGGCGGTACTGAAACTGATCCATCCGGTAACTCCGGACCATCTTATCTACGCGCTCGGCGTGATGATTTTCTCGTCCGGCGTCAACTTCGTCATCTCCCGCAGGCTCATCCACATCGCCCGGCAGACCCATTCCGACGCCCTGATGGCGGACGGCCTGCACCTGCAAACCGATGTATACACCTCGGTGGGGGTCGTCTTCGGGCTGGGGCTGGTCACTCTGACGGGGAAAACCGTCTTTGACCCGGCGGCGGCCCTCGTCGTCACGGGCATCATCCTGCATATTGGCTGGAAGACGACTCGCGGCTCCCTCAACCAGCTGTTGGACATCGCCCTGCCCCCGGAGGAAGTGGCGAAAATCGCCGAAACCGCGCTCGCGCACCCCAGCATCGAGGGGATCAACAACATCCGGTCGCGGCGGGTGGGCGGCCAGCGGCAGGTGGATATGCATATCCAGGTGCCCGAAGACCTGACGGTGCGAAAGGGCCACGAAGTGGCGCACGAGTTGCAGGACACCCTGCGCTCGGAACTGGGGGAGCTCTACGTGCTCATCCATGTGGAGCCGTGGAACGCCGTCCACGAAGCGAACCGGCGCGTCCGCCTGGAAGCCGAGGCCCAGGAGCGTCAGAAGGCGATCAACTCGTGAAGGGCGCCGGGCGCGAATCGGTCACGGCCGCCGCTCAGAATGGGTGGTGTAAGGAGTTAGCGTAAGCGTGAATTATTCCCTGATTCGAGGGCGATTTATGAGAATGCTAACTCCTTTCACCACCTACTCACAGAGCCGCCCGTACGCTCGCAGCGTCTTCAGAGCCTCCAGCGTGACCCAGCCGCGCCATTCCATTTCCGCGCCGGGGCCGGGAGCGGGCCACGGAATCGTCCAGCCGCCATCGTCCGCCTGAGACGCGGCCAGCGCATCCAGATTGACCGCGATCACGGCGTCCTCAAAGAAGGCGCGGAACGGGTGATCCGGCGTCGGCGCCCAGTCGAGCGGCCTGCTGACGTACCCGGTCGCGTTGACCTCCGCCACGGAGCCGTTCGCCATGAGCGTGGTGGCGACGCGGCGGAACTCCGGTTCGGCGCGCTCTCGGTCGGGAGCGTATCGGAGGAAGGTGAGGATGCACTGCGCGTCGTGCGTGTCGTTCAAGGGGTTTTGGGGGATGGCGCGTCGGCAATAATTGGCGGCGACATCGAGCCACGGGTGAGATACGTCATGCTTCCACAGCAGCCCGACGATCCCGGCGGTCGGGTTCACGGAGGCGGGAGGATTGTCGTCGGCGTTCCACCAGGGCGCGCGGGGCCAGGCGGCGATGGAGGGCAGCGCGAACGGGACGCCGCCCTCCTCGGTGGCGATGGTTTGGAGGTAATCGCAGGCGCGGCGCGCCACTTCAGTGTCCCACCCGATTTCATCCAGGAGGTGGAGACCCATCTGCGTCGGCACGGGCTGGCTGACGGGACAGCGGATGTCCGGCTCCAGGGCGTTGCCGAAGCCGCCGTCCTCGTTTCGATACGCGAGGAGCGCGTCCAGCGCGGCCCTCCGCGACCCGCTTTGAAACAGGAGGCGGAACCGTTGTCGTTCCAGGAGGCGGGCGTTGCGCCAGAGAAACGCTTCGGCGCGGTCGAGGAGAGTCGGGGAGTCCACGGAAGCCGTCCTTTCAGGGGGATGTCGCCGTCAAACAGATATTCGGTCGAACGACGTGGTTTCCGCAGATTGTCTTATGCCGGTTTCGCCCTGTGACAGAACGCGCTTAGCGTCGGCCCAGGCGCTCCAGGACCAGCCCAATGCCGCCACGCACGCCAGCCTCGTCCCCCAGTTCCGCCGGGAGGATGCGGCAGTGGGAGGCTTGGCGCTTGACGGCGCGGGCGGCCACCGTGCGGAGAATGGGATCGAAGAGTGTGGGACCGGCCTGCGCCACGCCGCCCCCGATGACAAAAATTTCCGGGTTGAGGATGTTGATCATATTGGCGACGCCGATGCCGATCCACATGCCGGTCTCTTCCATCACCTCCTGGGCGAGAGCGTCTCCGTTGTCGGCGGCGCGATCAATGAGGGCGGGGGTGATGGCGGTCCAGTCGTTCTTGACGAGGGAGGCGATGAGGGAGGGGCGCCCGGCCTGAAGTCCGCGCTGGCACCGTTCCACAATCGCCTTGATGTTGCACAGCGCCTCCATGCAGCCGAAATTGCCGCAGCCACAGAGGGGGCCGTTGGGGTCCACCGTGTGGTGCCCGATCTCGCCGATGGAGCCTTGTGGCCCCAGCATCACGCGGCCGTCCATGACGATGGCGCCGCCGATGCCCGTGCCCAGGGTAATCATCACCATAAACCTGGCGCCTCTGCCCGCGCCGAAGTGGAGTTCGCCCAGCGCCGCGCACCGGGCGTCGTTGATCATAAAGACGGCGACGCCCAGGGCTTCGGACAGCCCTTTGCCAATCGGCTCCCCCTCTGAACGCCAGAGCGGGAAGTTGGGGCTCCAGTAGATGAGGCCGAGTTCGGCGTCCATGATGCCGGGAATCCCCATTCCGATGCCGACCAGATCGTCGGGGGAGGCGCCCTGCTTCTCCAGCGCCTCCAGGACGGCCTCCACGAGGCGCTCCACGGTGGCGTTTCCGTGTTCGGAGGAAGGAGTCACGCGGCGGGTTTCGTGGAGGATTTGGCCGTCCAGGTCGGCGAGGGCGGCGCGGATGTTGGTGCCGCCGAGGTCAATGCCGATCACGTAGCGGCCGCTGGGGTTGGGGGTCAAAATCATGGAAGGGGTCAATCCTTAAGATGCCATCGTCATTCATGAGGAGAGCGTCACTCGGCGCTTCAGGCGCGCGAGCGGTCAGGTTCCGCCCCTTCATTCGACCTGAGTTTGAGACCCTCCTTGCATGGGAGAATCGGCGCCCAGCATGGGGGAGGAACGGGCGACACGGTTCAGCGGCAGTCTGCGCCCGCCGCTTCCAGGCGACTCCGCACGGAGGGAGTAATCGGCGTTTCCATATCCTCCAGCGCGAGGACGAGGGTCCCGATGATCAGGGGAACCCGTGTCGGCGTGATCTGCGCGTGAGGCGCGGCGCGGCGGACCTCCTCGGTAAACGCGCGGAGGAGGTCTTCGCCCAGGGTGAACGCCTGGCCATAGCGCCCCACGAGCGCGGGGGTCTCGGTCATTCCCAGGCGGCTCAGGGCGGCTCCCGCCAGCCGTCCGAGTTCCGTACCCGCCTCCGCGAGCACGGCCTGGGCGGCGGCGTCGCCTTCCCGCGCAACGTGGCTGATGAGGTGGGCCGCCGCACAGAGGGCGTCGGATGCGAGGGGCTGGGTGTCCAGCCGCTGCCGGAGAGCCATCAGGTTGGAAGCGTGAAAGTGGCGCAGGAAGGCGGAGGTGAGCGCTGTCGGCTCGGAGCGCCCGTCGGCGGCCTGTGTCAGGGCGTGAAAGGCCTGCCGGACCATCCACGGGCAGCTGCCTTCATCCCCCATAGTGGCGCCCCATCCGCCAATCGTGACTTCCCGGCCCTGAGGGCACCGGCCCAGCGCCACCGATCCTTCATCCGCCACGACGACGACTCCGGCCTCGCCAAAAGTGGTGGCGGCGAGGGCGGCGCGAGGGATTCCTTCGGCGATGACGCGCCCATGCGGCAGTAGCGCCCGCAAGGCGGCGGCGATCTCGTTCCATCGGTTTACCGCCGTGACTCGCGCGGTCAGCACGCCGCTGAAGTCTTCCTCGTCGGAGGCGCCCAGGGTCTCCTGGAGGGCCAGAGACAAGGCCCAGGATTCCGTTTTGGCCGGGTTTGTGGGGTCCTCTGGAGTGAGTTCCGCCGATCCCCAGCCGAGGAGTCGTCCGGCGCCATCGCTCATGGCGATGCGCAGGTGGTTTTTATCCGCTTCAATCGCCAGCGTGCGAAAAGATGTGTCTTCGCTGTAATCGTCGCCATAGGGATCCACTCGCCGCCTCCTCCGTCCGTCAAAACAGTTTAACGTCTTTGGGAGGCATGGAGTCGGGGCGAGGCGTCAGGCGATGAGTTCGTCCCAGGAGGCGGCCCGCCAGAGCCGCTCGGCGAGAGCGTCCAGCCGCTCCAGCGAGTCGAGACCCTCAAAGTGGGCGCGAACGTCGGCGCTCGGCGGCCCGAACTTCCCGCTCCCCATCAGGAGCACCGTTCGCTTCTCCCCTTCCAGCTGCCCTTCGAGTTCGCCCTTGCGTCGGCCTTCCTCCAGGATCGCCTGATACGTCGTGGACTCCTGCATCGCGTTCACTCCGCCTCTATTCTGATTCTGGTACACTCTTCTATGGAGGTTGCAGCCATGGCGATTACGATTGAACTTCCCCTGGATGTGGAAGAGCTGCTGAGAACGGTATGGCCCAATCTGAGCCGTCGCGCCCTGGAGGCTGTGGCGCTGGAAGGCTACCGCGATGGGGCCCTGTCGCGGGGCAAAGTGGCGGAACTACTGGGTTTGACCTTTTCGGAATCCGAATCTTTATTGAAGCGGCACGAACTCCATTCGGATTATGGCAGTGGGGAACTGCAACGCGACCTGGACCTCATTAAGCGTCTCCCCCTCCCGTGATAGCCGTATCGGACACCGGGCCGCTACATTACCTGGCGCTGATAGACTGCGTTTTCCTTCTGCCGGAGTTGTTCGAGCGCGTTCTCGCCCCTCAGGCGGTCCTGGATGAACTTCGCCATGACCATGCGCCACCCGCCGTTCGGAACAGGATATTCCCTGCGCCTGGATGGCTCGATGTCATCTCGGTCGAATCCTCCGCGCCCCTGAACGGGCTGGGCCAGGGGGAATGGGAAGCAATCCTGTTGGCTGAAGCACAATCGTCGCCACCTTTGTTGTTGATGGATGATCAAAAGGCGCGCACTCACACGGAATCACGCGGGCTGCGAGTCATGGGCACGCTGGGGCTGCAGGTCCTCGCGTCGCGTCATCTCCGGTTCGACCTGCGTGACGCGCTGGACAGGCTGCTTCAGACGAACTTCCGCGTTCATCCTCGCCTGATCCAATCTCTGCTGCTGGATGAGGAACGGCGTCCCTCTTTCCCGCCTTAGCCCACAACGCGCTCAAGAAAACGGACAGCCTGGTTTTGTCATGGGGAGCCGGGGATGAGACCCCACGCGCTCAACATCCTGTCAACGGAAACGCGGCGGGGTCAGGCGATGAGTTCGTCCCAGGAGGTGGCCAGGAGGAGGCGTTCCACAAGAGCGTTGAGCCGATCCTGGGAGTCAAGGCTTTCGATGTAGGCGCGAACAGCGACGCTCGGCGGCCCGAACTTCGTTCTCCCCAGCAACAGCAACGTCTGTTTCTCGCCTTCGC
Source organism: Armatimonadota bacterium (assembly GCA_038240635.1). Classification (GTDB taxonomy): domain Bacteria; phylum Armatimonadota; class DTGP01; order DTGP01; family JAHWJO01; genus JBBRGS01. The sequence continues at coordinate 3,893 of JBBRGS010000011.1, read as the reverse complement.
GGCGTCCTTCGAGTTCGCCCTTGCGGCGGCCTTCGAGTTCGCCTTCCAGTTTCCCCTTGCGGCGGCCTTCGAGTTCGCCCTTGCGTCGGCCTTCCTCCAGGATCGCCTGATACGTCGTGGACTCCTGCATCGCGTTCACTCCTCTCAGCAACTCGCCAACTTCCTCAACCCCAAAGCGCAATCCCATCAACAGAAACGTGGACATCCAGAGCGCCTGCTGAACCTCGGCCTCCGCTTCCCGCAGCAGACGCGCCTCCATTCGCTCGATCACTTCCGGGACCTCCTCCTCCGTCACCGCGCTCACCGGCGCCAGCGGCAGCGTCCCCAGACCCCCGGTCAGCCACTCCTCCGGCGAGGTCTCCCACACCTTCAGCAGCCGATACTCAAACGCCACCGAGCCGCCCGGCGCCTCATATCCATACCGCCCCATGAGCGTGGGATCGTCGGCCTGGGGGCGCAGCAGCAGGAGCGCGCTCAGCGTGGGGAGGCGGTGTCGCTCGTGGATGAGGACATTATACCGCAGCAGGCGGCGGGCGAGGGTGGGGTCGCGGCTGGCCTGAAACTCCAGGTGGAGCAGCCAGGGCGGATCGGCTCCCACGCGCAGGAGTTTGTCGGCTTCGGGGGAGACGGTGGAGAGGTCGGCGTCCATCACGGTGACGGGAGCGGCGACCTCTCCGGTGAGGCGGGCGACCCAGTCCGCCGGATACCCTTCCACCAGGTCCTTCACCGCCACGTCAAACGGTTTCGCCATCGCGGGGAACTCCTTCAGCCAATCCGTCAGCCGCTCCTGTATTGGGGGTCCAGAGGGCTGCCGCTTCGCATCCGGCCGGTGACGGGGACGGGCAGGTTCACGGGCTGCACCTTCACGTCCTCGCGGGGGAGTCGGTCCTGCGCAGGAGGGAGCGGCGGGAAAGGCTTCGAGGGGAGCGTCTGGTACCAGTAGGCCGTGGAGGCGTAGTCGTCGCAGCGGTCGTTCGCGTGGCCGTGTTCAATGCTCATCCGCAGGGACTTTTGGAACAGTACCGGCTCGTTCACGTGATACCGATAGACGGTGATGCGCTCGTTGTAACTCTCCCGCCCACCCTGATGGAACGAGACGCCGTTGTAGAGAAACGCGTTCTGCGTCTGCATCCCCCACGCGTGCCCGAAGTAGTCCTCGCTGCCAGTGCCGTGGAGATCGGGCGGCCACTTCTCGCCGTCCACCATGATCATGTCGTCGCCTTCGCCCCACCAGCCGCCGTACAGGTTGTGGATGGAGAGGTTGCACCCGACGAAGTGCCCGCGCCCCTCAGCCTCCAAAATCAGGTAATTGTCCCGGTCGGACAGGTTCACGTCGGGATCGTCGCCCTGCGGAGCGGGAGGCGGGCAGACGTTGCTGCGGTTCCACCAGGCGTGGAAGCGGCCCATGCCGTCCTGTGGCTCGTCGAGTTCGTCGTAATCCACGTAGAAGTACCACGCGCCGATGGGTCGGTCGCCCTGATTCTCCACGGTGATCCGCGCGCCGTGGGAGAAGGGCATGGGCCAGTAGCAATTCATAGCCGCGTGGTGGCCGAAAATCGTGGGACCGGCGTTCGCGCTCATATTCATGACAGCGCAGGAGTACGAGTTCACCCGGCAGTGTCCCACCCCGAAGAAGTCGCCGACGGGGACCTCCACGCTGGGATGCTCCTGGTCGTCCCAGTACATACGCAGGACGGCTTTGCGGAGGTAGTCCGGGTTCTCCGCACCGACGGTGAACCAGAGGTGGCGAATCACGCCCGCGCCCTTCATTTCTGCAAAGGTTTTCGTTTCCCCGGCTTCAACGCGCCAGGAGTCGGCGTTGCGACCGGTGGTGTCCCAACTGGAAGCGCGGCGGGAGCGGCCGTCGCGCAGTTCGGCCAGGCGTTCAAGCATCATGACCTCCGATTCGGCAGGAGTGACCGCAAAGTGGCGGGCGACGCTCTTTCAGGAGGGCGCCCGCGTGAATGAGACTTTCGGGGCGAGTATCCCCGAGACCGACGGGGGAATACTCGCCTTCTTCCTTCAGTTCGCCTTCGGGGGCAAAACTCCCTGAGCGGCGAGCCACGCGATGGATGCGGGTTGGTTCATCTCCGTCGCCAGTTCCCTGAGCGTCATATGGCGTCCCAGGATGGGCGCGCTCAGTTCCTCCGGCGTAGGGCGCGCGTCGAGGGCTTCCAACGCCGCCACATCGCCGCGCCCCACGGCTTCCACCAGGGCAATCGCTTCCGGGGAGGGCGGCGGGAAGGTCAGCGTTTCGCCGCCGTCCCGCTCGCCCATCCACCAGGTCTGACCGTAACCCAGCGACCCATAGCCGAGGTGTGCGTAAAAGGAGTCGTTGATGGAGTTGAGCGTGAGGAACCGGCAGCCGAGGTCCCGTGCGGCGCTGCTGGCGAGGTTCATCATGGCGAGGCCGATTTTGCGTCCCTGAAGCGACCGCGCCAGTCCCAGGTCGTAGATGCCGCCCACACCGAGCGGGCCGTCCGTGACGTTCAGGGTGCAGTGCCCCATCACCTGGTTCCCCACTGTGGCCGTGAAGAGCCAGACGCGCCGGGGACTCTCCCGCGTGAGGATGCGCTTGTAAGAGACCTCAGCCTGGCCTTCGCACACCGCGTCGTGGGTCCAGTCCGCGCCGTCGGGGGCTTCTCCAATGTGAGCGTCCGGCGTGTCGGGGATGGGGAAGTGTTTCCCTTCCATGTCGAGGGCCATCCAGTGAGCCTGCCATCCCCAGTGGAAGCCGCGCGCCACGAGCCGCGCGCCGAGGTCCGCCGGTTCGCCGGAGATTTCGGTCCAGCACGCGACGCTGCGGAGCGGGCGATGCGCCCGGCAGAAGTCGAGGAAGGCATCCACCCGGTCTCCGGCGTCGTCTTCGCGGAAGTGGGGGAACGCGAGGGTGGCGTAGCCTTTGGGCCGAGGGGAATAGGTCCACGTGACGGCGTCGGTTTCGCGCACCTCTCCCCCGGCGGCGAGGGCCATGCGCGCCATCCAGACGCGCTGATTGTTCCCAGCGGCCTGAAGGAGTGAGGAAGGGTCAGGATCGGAGAGGAAAGGCGTGGGCATGGAGCCTCCTGAGGATGGAGAGTCCGGTTTCGACGCTGGGAGTCAGCATGACCTCGCTCGTTGTTCTCACCTGAGCCGGAGCGCGAGAGGGTCAGGCGATGAGTTCGTCCCAGGAGGCCGCTCGCCAGAGCCGCTCAGCGAGGGCGTCCAGCCCCTCCGGCGAGTCCAGCCCCTCAATGTGAGCGCGGACGGCGGCGCTCGGCGGCCCGAACTTCCCGCTCCCGATGAGCAGCAGCGACTGTTTTGTAGCGTAGAGTTCGCCCTTGCGTCGGCCTTCCAGTTCCCCTTTGCGTCGGCCTTCGAGTTCGCCCTTGCGGCGGCCTTCCTCCAGGATCGCCTGATACGTCGTGGACTCCTGCATCGCGTTCACTCCTCTCAACAACTTGCCCACTTCCTGAACCCCAAAGCGCAATCCCATCAACAGAAACGTGGATATCCAGAGCGCCTGCTGAACCTCCGTCTCCGCCTCCCGCAACAGCCGCGCCTCCATCCGCGCGATCACCTCCGGGACCCGCCCTTCCGCCACCGCGCTCACCGGCGCCAGCGGCAGCGTCCCCAGACCGCCTGTCAGCCACTCCTCCGGCGAGGTCTCCCACACCTTCAGCAGCCGATACTCAAACGCCACCGAGCCGCCCGGCGCCTCATATCCATACCGCCCCGTGAGCGTGGGATCGTCGGCCTGGGGGCGCAGCAGCAGGAGCGCGCTCAGCGTGGGGAGGCGGTGCCGCTCGTGGATGAGGACATTATACCGCAGCAGGCGGCGGGCGAGGGTGGGGTCGCGGCTGGCCTGAAACTCCAGGTGGAGCAGCCAGGGCGGATCGGCTTCCACGCGCAGG
>JBBRGS010000010.1:0-40896 GCA_038240635.1 Armatimonadota bacterium | reverse complement strand
GGACCTCCTCGACCGCCCACTCCGGCAGCACTCCATGAGCCACAAGTCCGCCTACGAGACGCACATGACGGCGGTGGCGTATCGCCAGGCGCGCATCCTCGATCTGCCGGGCTGCCTCGCGCGGACCCGTTTGGCGTGTGGCGGTATTCGGTTCAACCTCCGCATCACTGATCCGATCTCCCGGTACCTGGAGGACGCCTGCGACTGGCGCGGCGTCGGCGGCGAATACGTGGTCGCTCTGGGGGACCCGTCTTCCGCCAAGTGGGGCGCGGACGCCGGGCTTCCCACTCTGGAGGCGTCTGTGGGGGCGTTTACGCGACTCTGGCTCGGCGCCCTCCCCGCAACCGGCCTGGCCCTCACCGATGACCTGCGCGGCCCCCGCGACCTCCTCGAAGCGCTGGATGAGGCGCTGCGCCTGCCGCGACCCCAGCCCGACTGGGACTTCTGAGGCGACAGCGACGCGACCTGCAACGGTGCGCTGTGGGCGACTGCGGACTGCCGAGCGGCGGAGGGACCGGAAGGCTTTACTTTAATAGAAGAGGAACGGCCACCAGTTCTTCATGGGCCGCCCGGTGGCGTCTTTGGCGCGATTTCGGTAGCCGGGGAAGTTTTGCCGCCAGTACACCAGCCACGGCCCCATGCAATCGGGGCAAAAGGCGCGGTACCGCTCGAAGGCCTGCGGCGTCCAGAGTTCGGCTTGATCGGCGCCACCGGAGCCGTCTCCCATGCGGAAATGCTCGATGGTGGACATGACCGGCTGCGGATTGGTCAGGTCGTAGTCGTGGCGTCCGTTCGGCGTGAAGTGAACGTTTCCGCCCGCCGGAAGGTAGTGGGTCACGACACGCTTCTCGCCGTTCCATGGGTAGGCGAGCGTGCCAGGCGTGGGATAATCGAGTTCGCTTCCGTTGCGCCCGTAGAGGGAGTCAAATGGGGTGTGGTATCGCCGGTCCAGGTTAAAGCCGCCAAACTCCTCGAAGTACGGCCTGAGGTACGGAACGGCGTCCGAACGCGCCATCCCCTCGAAGGAGTGACTGAGCGATTCGAGGGCGCAACCGGGACCGCGCTCCGCGTTGATGAACAGGATGCGCAGGCTCCTCCCGATGAACGGCTGTCCAGGGTCAGCGCCGTTGCCCGCCTGCTTCCACTGGCCGGGGAGTTTGCGGAAGCGCGCGTCGTACGCCTGCTTCACCTCGATGCTCTCGTAGGGGGAGCCGTACTTCCCCTGATAAGCGAGAAACCAGACCTCATGCACGAGGCCCTGGTTCACCATCTCCTTGAGGGAGAGGCGTCGCGCGGGGTCTTTGGGGTCGCGCACGTCGTAGAGGCGATCAAACTCCGGCGTGAAGAGGCGGCGATAGTCGAAGTTAATGCCTTCCTTCCAGTTCGGGACGCGCGGATAGAGGGAGCTGTTGTGATCAAGCGGCTCGGCGAGCGGGGCCGGGTCGGTGAGGTCCACAAACTTCTCCACGGAGTACCGCAGGAAGCGCGGCGCAGCGGGATCGCGGTAGCCCTGGTACCGGGACGCCTCGCCGAGGACGTTGATGAGTTCGTTCACTTTGGCGCGGCCCTGAGCGGCTGTCACGCCATTGGCGAAGTTCAGGACGAGGAGGCGAGGCCGCATCTCCCGAAGCCGGTCATGGTTTCTTGCCAGCCACTCGTCCGAGTTGGCGCGACTAATGGGATTGGGCCACACGTCAGGTATGGCTGCGGGCTTTGTTCCGGTTGCATGGGAGTGCGCCATCGATCCTGCTGAACAGGTGGCCAGCGTCGTCGCCATTACTCCGCACAGGATGAGGACGCCCCATCCTCCCGCCGCCAGGGCCGCCATGATTCGTGTCATTCTCATCTCCCGTTCGCGCATCCCCCGCCTGATGGTTGCGACTTCATTCGCAGAGTTGGGTGATCGTTCCTTTCCCGCCCGGTCTCTGAGGCGGGGCGCTCTTGGGTCAGGTCGGTGTCTTCGGCTAAAATAGGGGAACACCAACCGCTTCACCTCTTCCCGGCCGCTTCGCCTCTTCCCGGCGGTAGCCTTTGCGCTTTCCGCCCTTCTTTCCCCCCCTCACTATGGAAATCCCAATGACTCGCGAGGCGTTCAACCGCCTAACCCAGCAACTGAATCAACTGAAGACCGTCGAGCGCCCCCGCAACATGGCCGAGCTGAAGCACGCGCGCGGCTATGGCGACTTCCGGGAGAACGCCGAATACGATTACGCCAAGCAGAATCAGAGTCTGATTGAGGCGCAGATTCGGGAGCTGGAAAGCCAGATCACCGCCGCCAAAGTGGTGGACTATATCGATGCGTCCACGGTGGGCATTGGCACACGGGTGAAGTTGCTCGATCTCGAAGAAGACGAGGAGATGGAGTTCGCGCTCGTCAACAAAGGCACGGATGTGGAGGGGCTGGAGGCGATGTCGCCCCTCTCCCCAATTGGCACAGCGCTCATGGGGCGCGTGGTCGGCGACGAGGTGGAGACGCCGGTCCCCGCCGGAACCCTGCGGTTGCGGATATTGGAGATCGCGCCGCTGTGAGCCAGGTCAACTCCGAAAGCCCTCCACACGGAGAACGCGGAGGGCCACGGAGGGCCACAGAGAACCCCTTAAGAAGAGCCGGAGCAAACGGTCATGAACGTCTTCGGTGAGGCCGCAAGGTGCGAGACGTCTACCTGCCGAGCGACAGAGTAAACTCCTTCGTTCGGGCGGGGTCGCAGTGGGCCTCACTCTGTCGCTCGGCGTGGGGAGGACTTGCCCCCGTCACTCGGCGGAGAGGCTCATGCTGTTGCTCGGTCCTGATACGCCCGGAGGTCCCGCTACGTTAGCCGTCCCATTCCCAGCTCCAGCCGGTTCCCGAATCCCCTGGCGCATATGGCGAAGGAGGTTGGTTGTTCCGGGCCTCATTGGCCTGTTGATCGCCCTGGCGCCTCCTGCCGCTCCGGCTGAACTGGCCCCCGCGCCCTCTGTTGTTTCGGCGTCCTCTACCCTCGCCGCGCGGCTGGACGCCCTCCTCGATGCGCCGCCGCTGGACCGGGGCTTCTCCGGCGCCAAAGTCGTCGCTCTCCGAACCGGCGCCACCCTCTACGCCCGCAACGCCGACCGCCGCTTCATTCCCGCCTCCAACACCAAACTGTTCACCTCCGCCGTCGCGCTGGACACCCTGCGGCCTGCCCTCCGGCTGGAGACGCTGGTCCTGCTGAATCGCAGGACGGACTCCCCGCCGGAGGGGCTGCGCGGCGCATGGAATGGCGATCTCGCACTGGTCGGCGGCGGCGACCCTTCCACCACCGTGGCCGACCTCGAAGACCTCGCGCGACAGGTGGCGGCGACCGGCCTCACCCTCATCCACGGCGACCTGATTACCGACGATACGCTGTTCGTCGGGCCGGGGCGCGGTCCCGATTGGGGCTGGGACTGGGAGAGCGACGACTACGCCGCGCCCGCGTCCGCGCTGACGGTGGAGCGGGGGCAGATCACCGTGACGGTAACGCCCGCGCCGACGCCGGGTCATGCGCCGCGCATCACCATCACCCCGCGAGAGGCGGAGGTCCGCATCCGTAACCTCGCCATGACCGAGGCTCCCCCGCTCACCGGCGCGTCCCTCCCTCCCGCGACGCTGCGAGTGAGGCGGCTCCACGCTCAGTCGGTCGTGGAAGTGACCGGTGCCCTGCCCCCCGGAGCGCCACACGCTGAGAACCTGGCGATAGACGATCCGGCGGCGCTGGCCGGTCGGGTCTTCCGCGCCGTGCTGGAACGTGCCGGAGTCCACGTCACGGGTCGTATTCTGTCCGCCCGCGCGGGAGAAATGAGCGATGTGGCGCGGGAACGGCTGCTCGCCCGGTGGCGGAATGAGGCGCCGCCCTCTCCGCCGTGGGGCATGACTTTGCTCGCGCGTCGAGAGTCGGCGCCAGTGAGCGCACTGCTGCGGGAGATGAACCTGCCGAGCGACAACCAGTTCGCGGAGACGTTCATTCGGCTGGTCGGAGTCGTCTCTCCCGCCTCGCTCCGCGCTCTGAACACGTCGCCCGCTGAGAGCGCCGAACTTGGCCTCGACGCCGAACGCGCCTTCCTCGACCGCCTCGCAATCTCCGACGACGAAGCGCACTTCACCGACGGCTCCGGCGTCGGGCGCAAGAATCAGGTGACGCCGACCGCCGTGGTGAAGCTGCTTCAGGCGATGGCGGCCCGCCCAGACGCCGATCTCTTCATTGGCAGCCTGCCGCTGGCGGGTCGGACGGGCACCCTCGCCCGCAGGATGCGTGGCTCCCGCGCCGAAGGCAATCTGCGAGCGAAAACGGGCACTGTCACCGGAGCGTCCGCGCTGGCGGGGGTCGTCACCACCCGCACGGGGGAGCGGCTGGCCTTCTCGCTGCTGATGACCAACTACCCCGGCCCCGCCGCCGCCGCCCGCGCGGTTCAGGATCGCTTCTGCGAACTCCTCGCTGACATTGAGAGTCTTCCTCCGCCGTGATTTCCGATTCCCATCTCAGCGGACTCCATATTTACGCCCCTATCGAATGAGGCTCCCCATGAACGTCCGTCTTCTCCTTCCCCTCCTCGCCGCGCTGGGAGCATGTGGCGCGGTTCGCGCGGAGGTGGACCCGCTCCCCGACCCGCGCCTCAGCGCCAAAGTCACCCTCACGGCGTACAACGTCCCACTGGAACGCCTTGCGCGGGACCTGGCGCGCCAAACCGGCGTCGCAATCCGGGTCGGGTCCGGCGAACGCGACTGGCGCGTGCGGGAGCGGAAGGTTCACGTCGTCTTCCGCAATCGGCCGCTGGGGGACGAGCTGACCGCGCTGAAGGACCTCCTCGGATACACCGTTCAGCGTACTGGGGAAGAGGGGCGCTGGGCGTATCGCATCTGGCAGACGCCTCGGCAACGCGACTATGAAGCGGCAATGGTGGCCGAAGCCCGGCGGGAACAGGAGAAGGAGATCACTGACCTCCGGGAAGCGGTCTTCGACGACGCCGAGGCCGCCGCCGCCCTCACGCCCGACGAAGCGAAAGCCCTCCGCGAGACCGACCCGTGGAAGGCGTACCTGGGTGGAACGGACGCGGGCCGCGCCTATGGCGAACTGCTCAAGGGCATGCCCGATGACGCGAAGGCCCTGGTGAAGCGCGGGCAGAAGGTCATCCTCAATGTCGCGGAACTGTCGCCGGGCTTGAAGGACGCGGTGAATCGCATGGTGCAGGGCGGCTTCTACGCCAGGGGCGGGGCGGACCCCCAATCTCCTGAAATTAAGGACCTGACGCTGAAAACGCCGCCGACGCGAGTCGCCTTCATGCCAACGACGCCGGATATGCTGGAGGGAATGCCGTCGGACTTTGGGTTGACGGGAATCGCATATGTCCTGGGCGACCTGAAAGCCCCAACGCCATCCTGGGAGCGTACTTCGGAGATTATTAACAACGACGTGGGCGTTCAGGGCATGCCGCTGGCCAATGTCCCCCTGGCCGGTTCCCAAACACGGGGAGCGCGGTGGATAGCGAATGCCTTCCTGAAACTTGAAGACGGCGTTCCCGCCTCTGAGCTCGACCGAACCGCCGACCAGGACCTGAAGAGTCTCCCCACGAGCGATTTCCGGCTCTCGCGCGTGGTCCCCACCCCCAAACCGACCGACCCCGCCCTCCTCACCGAGATTGAGCCGCTGCAGCTGTCGCACCGAGGGCCGGGCCAGAAACTCAAAGGGTTGATCGAGGAACTCTCCACGAGAACACCTCTCTCGTTCGCGGTGGAAACCTTCCCCGACGAACCCGACCCCACCTTCTTCCTCCCCGCCGTCAAAACGCCGCTCTATCAACTGCTGGACACCCTGCAAACCCAGGGCTACATCTGGACGTTTGAGAAGGGCATCGTGGGGATGCGACCGCGCGACTGGGCGCTGCGCCGCCTCTCTGATGTGCCGGAAAGCCTGCTGGCGGGGTACCGCGCTATCCTGAACGCCAAAGGCTGGCTGGAGTTCAACGACATGGCTGCGATGGCGGTGGCGCTGACCGATGAACAGATCACCGGGAGGGTGGTCAACCATCCCGACCTCTCCTTCGCGGTGGAGCCGCTCAGCCGGAACAACATGGGCTGGATTCGCTTCTACGGCGGCCTGTCGGAGGCGCAGAGGGCGCGGGCGCTCTCGCCGGTCGGCCTCTCTCTCGCCGTGTTGACAATCGCCCAGTGGGAGGCGTTGGCTCAGCTCGTGACGCAGGCCAATTCCGGCGCCGAGTTGAATGCCGGCGTCCTGAAACTCGCCTTCGTGGAGGAGATTCCCACTCCCCCCGCGCCTACGACTCCGACGCCCGCCGACGAGACGAACCCGGAATGGCCCGTTAAGCCGATTAATCCTTCCACGCTGAAGGTCCGATTCAGTGTGGAGATGCCTTCAGACACGCCGGGCAGGCCGAAGGTGGTGAGGCGCGAACTGTCGCTGCCCCCCCAGGCGATGGTGAAGTGGCGGCTGGAGATGAAGCGGTGGGAGGAAGACGCGGAAAAACACGAACAGAATCCGCGGCCGGAGAACCCGACGCCCCTCGCCAAAGCCGAACCCGCCGCCCCGCCGAAGCGGGAGGAGAAGGCGAGGAAGCCATAAGTGCGCCGAAATACGAACAGGCCGCGAGAGAATGAATCCCTCGCGGCCTGCGTGACGCCGGTGTGAAGTGAAGGTGTGAGGGGAGGACGCTTACTTCCGAATACGCCGCGCCCCGACCAGCCGGTTGGCGTAGTAGCTGCCGCCCACCGAGTCGGTGGTGACGCCGCGTCGGGGGTTGGCCGCGTGGACGAACTTCCCGTTGCCGATGTAGATGCCGACGTGCGAAATGCCAGATCGGTTGGTGTGGAAGAAGAGCAGATCGCCCGCCTTCAGGTTGTCGCGGGAGACCTTGCTGCCGTAGCCGTACTGTTCGCGGGAGCTGTGGGGCAGGTTCACGCCTTCCACACGGCTCAGGACGTGGCGGGTGAAGCCGGAGCAGTCGAAGGCGCCGCCGCCGCTCGCGCCATACACGTAGCGGGTTCCGCGATACGACAACGCCGTGCGAACGACCCGGTTCTCGAAGTTTCCGGCGGACGCGACCTGTTGCGACGATTCGGAGCGCGAGGAACCGTTTCCGGTGCGGAGCATTTTGCGGGTTTCACTCATGGAACGCCGGTAGCTGCCGCGCGGGTGTTGGGCTTCGGCGACCAGGCGCCGACGGGCGCGCTGTTTTGCGGCCAGTCGAGCAAGGTGTTTCTTATTGTCGAGGCGCTGAAGGTGGTTTTCCCACGCGAGCTGCTGGTGGCGCTTCTTCTGGCTGAGCCGCGCGACCTTCTTTTTGTGCGCCTTCCACTCGGCGAGCTGGGCCAGCAGTCGCGCCCGATGCCGGGCCGCTTTCGCCGACGATAGCGCCGACTTCCGATGACTGACGCTCGATTTCGCCATTAGCCGCTCGCGCTTCGCCTCCAGGAGGCGCTGTTTCTTCGTCGCCGCCAGATGCTTCTTGCGGGTGACCTCCTGCTTATACGCTTTCCACTCCGCCAGTTGGCGCTTCAGGCGCTTCGATTTGGCGGCGTGACGGCTGGCCTGGCGGGCGGCTGCCTTTTTGTACGCCGTCCACTCGGCGAGCTGCGCCTTCAGCCGCTTTGCTTTGGCGGACTTGGAGCGCGATGGCGAGGTGTCGGACTTTGAGGCGGATCGGGAGTCGGAAGCCGCGTCCGAACCGTCTTTCGGCAGGCGCAGTTTCTGGCCCGGCTGGATCACATCGGCGTTCGGGTTGGCGCGGTGGAGCGCTTTTAATGACACCCCCACCCGGTCAGCGATCAGGTCAATGTTGTCGCCCGGGCGCACGGTGTAATAGTCGGCGCGAGCGGGGCACAGCGGCGCGATTAGCAGCGTGAAGAGGGAGAGAAAAAGAAGCGGACTTCGGAACGACGGGGACAGCAATGGCTCACTTCCTTTCTATTAGCTGGCGCAACATTCTAACAGGGCCAGCGTAGAAAGGTCAACCGTTTTTTACTTTGATTCTCATCTTCGGGAGATCGCCGACAGTTCATCAGGGGAGCGGGCGGGGAATTGAGCAAATGGCGGCGGAAGGAACGCCTGGACCCCGGAACGAACCGGGTCTCACCTGTGGCATCCTTCCCTGTCACCCTGAAAGGTCCTTCCATGCATCTTACGGATGAACAAATTCATCAATTTCGCTCTGACGGGGTTCTCGCCATCCCCGATTTCTGGAACGCGCGGGAAACGGCGGCCATCCAGGCCGAGGTCGAACGCCTCAAGCGCGACGGCCTGCTGCGGAACATCGCCACGGAAGCGGACGGCTCGACTCACTCCACCACGGCGCTGAACCTGCAACTCTGCCCGATGTACGACAAAAGCGACTTCTTCCGGGCGCTCCCCTTCGCCCCGAAGGTCGCCGAGACGGTTGCTCAACTCATCGGGGACCCGGTCCTCCAGCACCTCGATCAGGTTTTCCTCAAGCCGGCGAAACACGGCGCGGGGACGAATTGGCACCAGGACAACGCCTACTTCCGGATTGGTGACCCGCTGAAGGGGACCGCCATGTGGACCGCCGTTCACGACGCCACCGTCGCCAACGGGACCATTCACGTCATACCGGGCAGTTTCCGCACGGCGTACGAACACAGTCGAGACCCGTACAGCGACCATCACATCCGCTGCTACCCCCCGGAAGACGAGGCGGTGGCGCTGGAACTCCCGGCGGGAGGGGTCGCCTTCTTCGCCTACGGGGTCGCGCACTGCACGCTGGCGAACACCACCGACCGCGAACGGGCCGGGGTCGCCCTCCATTTCATCAACGGCGAAGAGGACGGCGAGGCCCTGGGCGGCTTTGCCGTGGGGAAGCGCCCGGTCCTCACGGGGCCGAACGCCACGGGCGGCGAAGCGGAGTACGGTGTGCGGGTGGCGGGGACGTGGGAGGACGAGGTGGAGCGGGCGCTGGCTTCTTCCGCCGAATAGAAAAGGGGAAGCGACTTCAACACAAGCCGCTCCCCCTTGAGACCCTGGATAAGCGTGATTCCGCGTGGGGAAAACCTCGTTACCGGCGCTGCTTGTCGTGAGCCTGCTTGTGGATGTCGCGGCTGAGGCGATTGTAGCGGCGCTCCATACGGGCGCGTTCGGCGGCGGTCAGCTTGCCACCAGATTTTCGAGCGTGACGGGTTTGGCGAGCGAGCCGCGCTTCCCGTTTTTTCAGTTGTTTCTCCTCTCGCTCGGTGATGCCGCCCTTGCGCTCGCCCTGCTCGATGCGCGCCGCCTGATGACGCTGGCGGGCGGGGAGCGGTTTGGCGGCGAGACCGCCGAGGGTGGGAACCGCCATGCCGACGGCGAGAGACGCGAGTGTTGCCCAGTGGATGAGTTTCAACCGATTGCTCCCTGGAGGCGAGAAGGTCGGCGCGGGAAGGAGGCGACGTTTCGCCCGGCCGACGAAGGTATGGAGTAGAACGTAATACAGCTCAGTACGGTTCCCCTCGCCCTCGGAGGGATTCCGAGAGCCGTTAATACGCGCCGGTGCGAATCAGGCGGGCGGGGACAATTTGATCCCTGTGGCGGTGGGAACTATTATTTAACCGGGTTAAGTTAACCGGGTTAAGCATTCTCCCGCCCGAACCCCGACCCCGGAGGCGCCGCGTCATGGCCGAACCCACGCTCGCTTATCTTCAAATCCTCGCCGATCTCTTTAGCGAGACCGTGGTGAAGACGATGACCCTGCGCCTGCTCGAAGAAACCGGCGCCCACGACCTCACTCATTCCCAGTATCAGGCCCTGCGCTACCTCCACACGCACGGCCGCTGCACCATCGGCCATATCGCCGAAGGGCTGATGGTCAGCCCTCCCGCTTCCACCAAACTCGTCAACCGGCTCGTGGAGAAGGACCTTGTGCGCCGCACCGAAGGCGCCGCTGACCGCCGCCACGCCGAAGTGGACCTCACGCCGCAGGGCCGCGATCTCATCGTCCGGGTGCGCAAAACCCGCGACACGCGCTTCGCCACCGTGATGAACCGCCTCTCCCCCGCCGAAAAACAGGCCCTCGTCACCGGCTTGGAGCGGTTCCTCATCGCGGCGGTGAAGGATGAAGGCGTCGGCTTCGACATCTGCCTCCGGTGCGGCGACGACCGGCTGGAGGAGTGCCCCGTGAACACCGCGCAACTCGAAGTCCTTGGCCCGTCGCTCGCCCCGCGCCCTGAAGTCCACTGGGACCTGGAGCCCGTGGAAAGCGGCCAGAGCCGTTAGAGCGTCGTCCAGTCCTCTTTTTCATCTTCCATTGCCCACTCTTCCCCCTTCCGAGGTGACTCCCTATGCCCGAAGCCGCCCCACTCCTGTACATCGAGAACCTGCACGCCCGCATTGAGGATAAGCAAATCCTGAACGGCGTCAACCTGACCGTGAATCTCGGCGAGGTTCACGCCCTCATGGGGCCGAACGGCTCCGGGAAAAGCACCCTCTCCAACGTCCTGATGGGTCATCCGAAGTATATCGTCACCGCAGGCCGCGTTCTCCTCGAAGGGGAAGACCTGCTGGAGATGAGCGCGGACGAGAGGGCGCGCAAGGGTGTCTTCCTCGCTTTTCAGGCGCCGATGTCCATCCCCGGCGTCCCGGTGGTCAGTTTCCTCCGCACGGCCATGAAGTCGGTGCGCGGGGTAGACGTGCCGATCCGCGAGTTTCGCAAGGAGCTGCGCGCTCAGATGAGCGCGCTTCAGATGAATGACCAGTTCATCTCCCGCTACGTGAACGAAGGCTTCTCCGGCGGCGAGAAGAAACGGTTTGAAATCCTCCAGATGGCGATGCTTCAGCCCCGCCTTATCGTGATGGACGAGATCGACTCCGGCCTGGATATTGACGCCATCCGCGTCGTCAGTGAAGGGGTCAACCGCCTCGTGGGGCCGGAGCGGGGCGTCCTCGCCATCACGCATTATCAACGCCTCCTCGACTACATCACCCCCGACCATGTGCACGTCCTCGTGGGCGGGCGCATCGTTCGCTCCGGCGGCAAGGAGCTGGCGCACGAACTGGAAGCCGAAGGGTACGACCGCATTATCAAGGAAACACAACCGGAGGAGGTCCCCGCATGAGTAGTACCGATGTGAATGTCAGCGATGAGTACCAGTACGGCTTCAGCGATCCGGAGCAGTTCGTCTTCAAGTCCCGGCGCGGCCTCGACATCGAAGTGGTGCGCGACATCTCCCGGATGAAGAATGAGCCGGAGTGGATGACCGAGTTCCGCGTGAAGGCCCTCGGCTACTTCGACAAGCGGCCGATGCCCGCGTGGCTGGCGAACCCGGCTCTCGACGATCTCGACTTCGAGAACATCTTCTACTACCTCCGTTCCACCGAAAAGCAGGCCACCGACTGGAACGATGTGCCCGACGACATCAAGAACACGTTCGACCGGCTGGGCATCCCTGACGCCGAACGGAAGTTCCTCGCAGGCGTCACCGCACAGTACGAGTCGGAAGTCGTCTATCATTCGATCCGGGCGGACCTGGAGAAGCTCGGCGTCGTCTTCACCGATATGGACACCGGCCTGCGCGAGTATCCCGACATCGTGAAGAAGTACTTCGGCACGATTATCCCGCCCAACGACAATAAGTTCGCGGCTCTCAACAGCGCGGTCTGGTCGGGCGGCTCGTTCGTCTGGATTCCGGCGGGCGTGCGGGTGGAAATCCCGCTTCAGGCGTACTTCCGCATCAACGCGGAGAACATGGGCCAGTTCGAGAGGACGCTGATCATCGCGGAACCCGGCAGCTTCATCCACTACATCGAAGGCTGCACCGCGCCGACCTACTCCAGCGACTCGCTTCACTCGGCGGTGGTGGAACTGATCGCCCTCGAAGGCGCGCATATCCGCTACACCACCATCCAGAACTGGAGCAAGAACGTCTACAACCTCGTGACCAAGCGGGCTGTGGCGCACAAGAACGCGACCGTGGAGTGGGTGGACGGCAACCTAGGCTCCAAGCTGACGGTGAAGTACCCCGCCATCTACCTCGTGGGCGAAGGCGCGCGCGGCGAAGTCCTCTCCGTCGCCTTTGCGGGGAAGGACCAGCATCAGGACGCAGGCGCGAAGATCATCCACGCCGCGCCGAACACCACCAGCACCATCACAAGCAAGTCCATCAGCAAGGATGGCGGTCGCACGACGTATCGCGGCCTGCTCAAGGTGTATGAAGGGTGCGAAGGCGTGAAGAGCAACGTCCGCTGCGACGCCCTGCTCCTCGATGACCAGTCCCGCTCGGACACCTACCCGACGATGGAGATAGACGAGAACAACGTCGAAATCGGCCACGAGGCGAGCGTCTCCAAGGTGGGGGAGGAGCAACTCTTCTACCTGATGAGCCGAGGTTTAACGGAGGAGGAAGCCACGATGATGATCGTGAACGGCTTCTTTGAACCGTTCACCAAGGAGCTCCCGATGGAGTACGCCGTGGAGCTCAACCGACTCCTCGCCGTGGAAATGGAAGGCTCCATCGGATAGCGCCGCTATCGGGCGACGGAAGACGCAACGTCAGGAACGCGAAATCGGCCTGCGCCGCCTTCAGTCGCCCCAGCCTCAATTCATCTTGACACTCTCTCGCGCCATTCACCCTTACACCTGAATCCACTATGACGGGAACGGAACATTCACCGGCGGCCCTCGACGCGGGCGCCCTCGACCGCATCGCCGCCACCTATCACGAGCCGGACTGGCTCCAGGCCATTCGTCGCGCCGCGTGGGACCGCTACGACTCGATGCCGATGCCCGCTCGCACCGATGAGCGGTGGCGCCGCACCGACCTGCGCGCCCTCGACATGAACCGCGTGCGTCCTCACGATGAAACCGCGCGCCTCGATCTGGAAACGGGCTTCGCGGGGCCGGAAGACTCCCCGCGCGACTGGGCGGCGGCCCGCGAGGAACTGAGGGCGCAGGGCGTGATCTTCGCTCCCTTCAGCGCCGCCCTGCGGGAGAACCCCGACTTCTTCCGGCGGCTGCTGGAGGAAGGCCCCGCCACTCCCAACGCCACCCTGACTCGGTTGGAAGGCGGCATCCCCGCCAACGCCGACAAGTTTGAAGCCCTCGCCCGCGCGGTGGGCGCCGACGGGTACGCGGTCTACGTCCCCCGGGGCGCCGACGTGGCGATCCCTCTGCGGGCGCACTCCGTCGCGCAGGAACCGAGCCTCGCCACCCAGGAGTATGAGCCGAGTCCCATGACGGCGGACCTGGGCGCGGCCCTCTCCAGTCGGAACGTCTCCTCGTGCGTCTTTCCACGCTCGATCATCGTGGCGGAGCGGGGCAGCCGCGTCACCGTGGTGGAAGACTTCACCGCTAGAGAGGGAGCGGGGCCGTACTTCTCCGCCGGGCTGACCGAAGTTTTCGTCGGCGAAGGCGCGGAAGTCACCATCGTCTCGGCGCAGCAATGGGGCGCGGAAACCTGGAACTTCCACACGCAGCGTTCTTACGTGGAGCGCGATGGGCGGATCGTCACGCTGAGCGTTCAACTCGGCGGCAAGGTCTCCAAAGTCAATGTGGAAGGCAGCCTGATCGGGCCGAACGCCCAAAGCCGGATGCTTGGCCTGCTGTTCGGCGAGCAGAAGCAGCATTTTGACCTGTACACCCTTCAGGACCATCAGGCGGACGCCACGACCAGCGACCTGCTGTTCAAGAACGCGCTCCGGGACGAGGCGAAGTCCATCTACAGCGGTCTCATCCGTGTGGATGAAGGCGTGATGGGCGCCGACGCCTATCAGTCGAACCGCAATCTGCTTCTCAGCGAGAAGGCGAAGGCCGATTCGCAGCCAATGCTCGAAATCCTGAACAACGAGGTCCGCTGCACCCACGGCGCGAGCATGGGGCCGGTGGACCCGGAGCATCTCTTCTACCTTCAGGCGCGCGGCCTCACCGAGGCGGAAGCGGAGCGAATGGTGGTGCAGGGCTTCTTCGAGGAGGCGCTGGCGGACATCCGGGATGAAGAGACTCGCCTGTGGCTCCACGACGCCATCGCCCAACGGATCGGCGGCGTTTGGTAGCGCATCCGGAACCACCGGGCGACTGAAGTCGCAGCAACAAATACACGAAGTCGGCCTGCGCCGACTCCACTCATGCCCAGGGGAGCTGTTCGAGAACGACTCGGAAACGCACCTTCACGGATTGAGTCTCCCCGTCGGCCAGTCGGCGAAGGCCGACTTTGTGTGGTGGTTGCCGCGACTTCAGTCGCCCTGCGCGTAAACCACAAGACCCTGAGCGACAGGCTCGGTGGTTGAACATCGGGGGAAGGCGTGGTAAACTCTTTCCGGTGCTTTCAGCGCCCCTCACGCTCACGGGGGGCGCTTTGTGGCGAATCGGGCGCAACCGCTAACCTCAATCCACTCACCGCGTACGTCGCTCGCCGCGTTATCCGCTCAGGTCAACGGGCGATTCACTACACCCCTCGCGCGTTCAGTGCTGACGCGATCTCATGCCGCTTCGTCGGCGTGGCGTCGCTGACAGTGAAGCCGCGGGGCCAGGACCAACTGAACAAGGAGACAAGACTGTGGCATCCGTCACCATGAAGGAACTGCTGGAGGCCGGCGTCCATTTCGGCCACCAAACCCGCCGCTGGAACCCCAAGATGAAGCGCTACATCTATGGGGGACGCAACGGCATCTACATCATTGACCTGCACCAAACCCTCAAGCTGTTCGACGAAGCGCAGAAGTTCATCCAGGATGTCGCCACCTCGGGCCGGCCGATCCTCTTCGTGGGGACCAAGAAGCAGGCGCAGGACGCGATCATGGAGAACGCCAACCGCTCCAAACAGTTTTATGTCAACCAGCGCTGGCTGGGCGGGATGCTGACGAACTACGACACCATCCGCAAGCGCATCAGCTACCTGCGCGAACTCGAACAGATGGTGGAGAACGGCAACATGGAGCGCCTCCCCAAGAAGGAAGCGCTCGACCGCATGGAAGAGAAAACCCGCCTCGAAAAGTTCTTCAATGGCATCAAGGATATGCCAGGCCTGCCGGGCGCCCTCTTCATTGTGGACCTCAAAAAGGAGCGCATCGCCGTCGCCGAAGCCCGCAAACTTCACATCCCCATCGTCGCCGTCGTGGACACCAACTGCGACCCCGATGAAGTGGATTACGTGATTCCGGGCAACGACGACGCCATCCGCGCCATCCGACTCCTCAGCGGCAAAATCGCCGACGCCATCATTGAGGCCCGCCCCGACCTGATTGACGCATCCGAAGAAGCCCTCCCCTCCGACGAAGCCCTCTTCGATCAGGCGGTGCGCTCCCCCGAAGACGTGGGCGACCTGAAGGCCGCGACCGCCGCTGAAGATATGAACCCGCCCAGTCAGGACCTGGAGGAGGCTCCCGACGCCGAAAGTTTCTAACTCTCGACCCACGTTTCCAAACCCATGATCACTTATCCGCCTCCCCTGGACCCTCCATCGGAGGCGGTAATACCCTGTAAAGGAGTGAGGTGATGGCGATTACCGCCGCACAAGTCCGCGACCTGCGCGAGAAGACCGGCGCGGGGATGATGGAGTGTAAAAAGGCCCTGACCGAATCGGAGGGGGATTTTGACAAAGCGACTCAGCTGCTCCGTGAACGGGGTCAGGCCGTCGCCGCCAAGCGCGAAGGCAAGCAGGCCTCCGAAGGGGTCGTCTACGCTCACATCGCCCCGACGGGCCATTGGGGCGTGCTGGTGGAGCTCAACTGCGAGACCGACTTTGTGGCGCGCACCGACGACTTCCAGAACCTCGCGCAACTCGTCGCCGAGGCCGTCGCCGCGAACCCGTCCGCCACGGTGGAGACCCTCTCCAGCGATGCGACGATCCAGAACGCGATGAATGAGAAGGTCGCCAAACTGGGCGAAAAGCTCGTGGTGAAGCGAATCGAGACGCTGGAAGGCGCCCCCAACAGCCAGATGGCCGCCTACATCCACACCGGCGGCAAAATCGGCGTGATGGTGGAGGGCGAACTGGCCGACGGCGCCGACCGGGCTGAGGCGCAGGCGCTCCTCCGCGACATCGCCATGCACATCGCCGCCGCCAAGCCGGATTACCTCTCCCGCGCCGACGTGCCCGTGGAGGCCATCGCCCGCGAGCGCGAAATCCACGAGACCTGGGCGCGCAACGAAGGCAAGCCGGAAGCGGCCCTCCCTAAAATCGTCGAAGGCCGCCTCAATAAGCTCTTTTTCGAGCAGAACGTCCTCCTCGATCAGCCGTTCGTGCGCGATCAGGATCGGACGATTGCGGCTGTCGTGAAGGAGCACCCGGCGAAGGTCACCCTGAAGAGGTTCGTGCGGCTGCGAGTCGGCGAATAACGCGGCTCCGAGGCGGCTTGTCCCTTCCACGGGAGCGGGCCGCGCCGATAGGGGCGGTGAGGCGGAGGCGGTCAACGGTCGTCCGCCTCACTCGCGTCGTATGGGAAGCCACCCTGGGAGTGACGGAGGACGGTCGTCGGAGGTGACGGAGGACGGTCGTCGGGAGGAAGTATGAGTCCACGCTGGAACAGAGTGATGATCAAGTTGAGCGGCGAGGCGTTCGCAGGAGGCAACGAGGCCGGGCTGCATCTGCCGACCATCGCCTTCGTCGCCGACGAGATCGCCCAGGTTCACGCGCTCGGCGCGGAGGTCTGCGCAGTGGTGGGCGGCGGCAACTTCGTGCGCGGCGCCGAGTTCGCTGAAGCGGGGATGGACCGCGTGACCGCCGACTACATGGGGATGCTCGGCACCATCATCAACGCGATGGCCCTCCGGGAAGCCCTCGAAAAGCGTGGCATCCACACCCGCGTGCAGAGCGCCCTCGGCATGAGTAGTGTCGCGGAGCCGTTCATTCGCCTCCGGGCCATCCGTCACCTGGAGAAGAAGCGGGCTGTCGTCTTCGCGGGCGGCACCGGCAACCCGTACTTCAGCACCGACACCGCCGCCGCCCTGCGCGCCACCGAAGTCGGTTGCGACGTGCTGCTAATGGGCAAAAACCGCACCGATGGCGTCTACGACCGCGACCCCAACCGCCACGCCGACGCCATCCGGTTCGACCGCCTCACCCACGAAGAGACGTTCAACCGGCAGCTGGGCGTGATGGATCGCACCGCGCTGACGGTGAGCATGGAGAACCGGCTGCCCATCATCGTGTTCGACATCGCAACACCCGGCAATATGGCGCGCATCGTGGCGGGCGACGAGAGCGTGGGCACCCTCATTGGAGGATAACGGTTCTCCGGCGTCACCTGACGCACCGCGCGAACCCAACAACCCCCTCCACTGCTGAAAGCCGATCCGACTTCTTACGCTTCCTTTAAAAACCCATCGGAGTGAAGGCCATGAGCGAACAGACCGTCAAGGACGCCGAACATCGCATGGAGCAGGCCGTCGAGTCGCTCCGCCACGAGCTCACCACCATTCGCACCGGGCGCGCCAATCCCGCCCTTCTCGACCGTCTGTTGGTGGAGTACTACGGCCAGACCATGCCGATTAACCAGGTCGCCAGCGTCTCCGTGCCCGAATCCCGCTCCCTGATGATCACTCCGTGGGACAAGAAAGCCCTCGTCGCCATCGAGAAGGCGATCCAAAAGTCGGACCTCGGCCTGACCCCCAACAACGACGGCGTGAACATCCGCCTGAACATCCCGCCCCTCAACGAGCAGCGCCGCAAGGACCTCATCAAACAGGTTCATAAAATGGTGGAGGAGCACCGTGTCGCCATTCGCAACGTGCGCCGCGACGCCAACGAACACCTGAAGAAAGCCGAGAAATCGCACGACATCTCCGAGGACGAAAATCGTCGCTTTCAGGACCGAATCCAGAAACTGACCGATAAATTCATCGCTTCCGTGGACAAGGTGCAGGAGTCCAAGGAAGAAGAATTGATGGAAGTCTGAGCCGAGTGGTCTCCGACACCAGCGAACAGGGGCGCACGCGCGCCCTGGCCGACCTCTCCAGTGTCCCCGCCGAGCGGGAGATGCTGGAACGGCTTGATCCCGACCGGCTGCCGCGTCACATCGCCATCATCATGGACGGCAATGGCCGATGGGCGCGCCAGCGGGGCCGCCCGCGCATCCTGGGGCACCATCAGGGCCACAAATCGGTGCGGAAAATCGTGGAACTGTGCCGCGATCTCGGCGTGGAGGTCCTCACCCTCTACACCTTCTCCTCCGAGAATTGGCGGCGACCGAAGGATGAAGTCTTCGGCCTGATGACCCTCATCGAGACCGTCGCACGGATGGAGACACCTGAACTCCACCGCAACCGCGTCCGCATCCGCTCCATCGGCGACCTGGCGGGGCTGCCCGACTCCCTCCGCCGCGAACTCGAACGCGATATGGAACTGACGCGTGACAACACTGGACTGCAACTCAACCTCGCCATCAACTACGGAGGCCGCGCCGAACTTCTCCACGCCGTCCGCTCCCTCATCGCCGACGGAATTGCCCCCGACGACGTGACCGAGGAAGCCGTCTCCGCCCGGCTGTACACCGGTGGCCAGCCCGACCCGGACCTAATCATCCGCACCGGCAGCGATATGCGCCTGAGCAACTTCCTCCTGTGGCAGTCGGCCTACGCCGAACTGATCGTCACCGATGCGCTCTGGCCCGATTTCAACAAGGAACGGCTGCTTCACGCCCTGCTGGAGTATCAGGGGCGCACCCGCAAGTTCGGCAGGGTCGTCTAAGTGGCGCCCTCGCCGCCGGTCGTCTCCATCGCCCTGTTCGGTTCCACGGGGAGTATCGGGCGGCAGACCCTCGACCTCGCGCGGCGCCATCCCGACCGCATCAAAGTGATCGCCCTCGCCGCCGGATCCAATGCCGAGGCGCTGGCGCGGCAGGCCGAGGAGTTTCAGCCCCGGCTCGTGGTTCTCGCCGATGAGGCCGCACTGCCTCGCCTAAAGGCCGCGCTGAAGCATCTCCCCTGCGAGGTGATCGCCGGAGAAGAGGGGCTGATCGCCGCCGCCACTCATCCCGACGTGACCCGCGTCGTTTTGGCGATGGTGGGGTTCGCGGGATTGCGCCCGGCCCTGGCCGCCGCGCGGAGGGGTAAGGACCTCTGCCTCGCCAACAAGGAGGCGCTGGTGGCGGCGGGCGATCTGCTGAAGGACGCCGCGAGGGCTTCCGGCGCCGCCCTCCTCCCTATCGATTCCGAACACTCCGCGATGTTTCAGTGCCTCCTCGGCGAGGACCCGGCGTCGGTGCGCCGACTGCTCCTCACGGCGTCGGGGGGCGCGCTGCGCGATCTGCCCCTGGATCGTCTGAAGCGCGTCACTCCCCAGGAGGCCCTCAATCATCCGACGTGGCGCATGGGCGACAAGATCACGATTGACTCTGCCACCCTGATGAACAAGGGGCTGGAGATCATCGAGGCGCACCGCCTCTTTGATGTGCCGGTGGAGCGCATCGAAACCGTATGGCACCCGCAGAGCATCGTCCACAGTCTGGTGGAGTTTGTGGACGGTTCCACCAAGGCGCAGATCGGGCCGCCGGACATGCGCGTGCCGATCCAGTACGCCCTCCTGTACCCCGACCGCGTGGCCTGGGACGCGCCGCTGCTCGACTGGATGCAGACGGCAACCTGGACGTTTGGCCCCCTCGACCCGTCGCGCTATCCGTGCCTCGACCTTGCCCGCGAGGCCGCCCGACGAGGTGGAGACACCCCCGCCGCTCTCTCCGCCGCCGATGAAGTCGCCGTCGAGGCGTTTCTGTTACAAAGGATCGGCTTTCTGGATATTGCGCGCGTGATAGAATACACTTTGAGCGCTCATGCGACCGCGCCGCTCGACTCCATTGAACGCCTCGAAACGACCGACCGCTACGCGCGCGCGGTGGCGCAAAGTCATGTGGAACGACTCGCCGCGTTATGAGTCTGAATGAAGGCGCAGTGGATCGTCGGTCATGTCCGATCCGTCGCCCTAACACACCGCCGGGAATGGTAAAATTGGGGCGGCCCCTCCCCAGGAACGTTAAGCGCCGATGACCCGCATCGCCGGGAACGCGAAGGAAAGGAACGCATGACGAAAACTGAAAAAGCCGATTCCCTGCGGATGTGGGGCCTGATCGCTATCACGTTCATCGCCGGAATGATCTTCTTCCGGGCGCGGACGGTCGGCTTCCTCTACTCCACGGTGCCGTTCATCGTTATTTTGGGCCTGCTCGTCTTCGTTCACGAGTTCGGGCACTACTGGTCCGCCAAACGCGCCGGGATGACGGTCCACGAGTTCGCCATCGGCATGGGGCCGGCGCTCTGGACGACTCACGGAAAAGCCCCGCGCGGGACGGCGGAAGGCGAGGAAGAGCCGACGGTCTACAGCCTGCGCGCCATCCCTCTCGGCGGCTTCGTCCGCATCGCCGGGATGGAACCCAACGAGGAACCGAATCAGCCGGGCGGTTTCAACACCAAGCCGTGGGGCTGGCGCTTTCTCACCCTCATCGCAGGGTGCGCGATGAACTTTGCGCTGGCGGCTCTCCTCTTCTGCCTGCTGGGCGCCACCATCGGCGTGGAAACCGGCGCCGTCACCACCCGAATCGGCAGCGTCGTCGCCGAGTACCCCGCGCAAAAGGCGGGACTTCAGGCCGGGGACCGCCTCCTCGCCATTGACAGCGTTCGCACCGACGACGTGCAGCGCCTTCGCTCTATAATTGAGGCGCACCCTGGCCAACCGATCACCCTCACCCTGGACCGCGACGGCCAGACCCTCACCCGCACCCTGACCCCGGAGGCCAAACCCGGCGAGGGGAAGAAGCAGGTCGGCAAAGTCGGCATTGCGTTCGCGCCGGAAATGCAGCGGGTCAATCCCTTGCAGGCCCTCGGCCTGGGTGTCACGCGGACGTACGAGATGACGCGCGGAATGCTGGAAGGCCTGGGCATCATGTTCAGTGGCCGCGTCAAATTCTCGGAGAGCGTCGGCGGCCCCGTGATGATCCTCCAGCAGACCAGCGAAGTCGCCCGCTCCGGCGTGGCGCAGCTGATCAACTGGGCGGCGATCCTCAGCATCAACCTGGGCATCCTGAACCTGCTGCCGATCCCCGCGCTGGACGGCGGGCGCATCATGTTCCTCATCCTCGAAGCTTTGCGCCGAGGCCGCCGCGTTGACCCCCGCAAGGAAGCCTATGTGCATCTCGCCGGGATGGCCCTCCTCGTCGCCTTCATCCTGTTTGTCACTTACCACGACATCCGCCGCCTCGTGAGCCACCTGTTCTAATCGCCGCAGCGCTCGCCGCAATCCGCCGGATGACACTTCGCGCCGCGTCCGGCGTCGTCAGGTCCGCCGAATTGGAGTCCGCCCTCTATGACCGCATCCCTCAAAGGAGTCTTCCCCCGGCACCGAACCCGGCCCGTGCGGGTGGGAAACGTCACCATCGGCGGAGACTCCCCCGTCGTGGTGCAGTCCATGTGCGACACCGATACCCGCGACGTGGAGGCCACCTGCGAGCAGATCGCGCGCATGGTGGACGCGGGTTGCGACCTCGTGCGCCTCGCCGTGCCCGATATGGAGGCGGCCAAAGCGTTCGGGCAGATCAAAAAACGAACGATTGTCCCGCTCGTGGCGGACATCCACTTCAACTACAAGCTCGCCCTCGCCGCCCTGGAGTCGGGCGCGGACAAGCTCCGCCTGAACCCCGGCAACATCCGCGAGCCGGAGCGCGTGGGGCAGGTCGTGAAGGCGGCGAAGGAGCGCGGCGTGCCGATCCGCATTGGGGTGAACGCCGGGTCCATTGACCGCTCCCGCTTCCCGGATCCGACCCCGGAAGCTCTGGTGGACAGCGCCCTCGGCCACATCCGCATCCTCGAAGACCTTGATTTTTTCGAGTACATCGTCTCCCTCAAGGCGTTCGATGTGCCGACCGCGGTCGCCGCGTATCGCCTCATGGCCCAGCGCCGCGATTGCCCGCTCCACATCGGCATCACCGAGGCGGGGCTGCCGTGGCAGGGGACCATCCGCTCGGCGACGGGGCTGGGGACGCTCCTCTCATTGGGCCTCGGCGACACGATGCGCATCTCGCTGGTGGGGGACCCGGTGGAAGAGGTGAAAGTCTGCTGGGAGGTGCTGAAGAGCCTCAACCTGCGACACAAGGGCTTCACCCTGATCGCGTGCCCGTCGTGCGGCCGCTGCGAGATTGATCTTCAGGGCGCGGCGGAGGAGGTGAACCGTCGGCTTCAGACCCTGCCGCAGCCGTCCCGCGAGTTCAAGGTGGCGGTGATGGGGTGCGTGGTGAACGGCCCCGGCGAGGCGCAGGAGGCGGAGATTGGCATCACCGGCGGCGACGGACTGGGATTGATCTTCCGAAAAGGGAAAATCGTGCGCAAGGTGAAGGAAGAGGAGATGGTGGACGCTCTCATGGAGGAACTGCGCGGCATGAGCGTCGAACCTGGTTCTCAAACGGAAGGCGCGCCCGATCTACTGGCCATGGCGACCGGTCCCAACGACTGATCGTGGTTCCTTCGCCTGACTCTGGCGCTCTACCGTTCCGCTCGTCCGCCTGTCATCCTCGCGTCCGCCGTTGGGACCTGGGGAGGGGCCGCTCTCTGGAGGTGATCCCATGGCTGAAGGATACTGCGTCAAATGCCGGTCGAAGAAAGAGATGAAAGACGAGAAACAGATCACCATGAAGAATGGTAAGCCGGCCACTCAGGGCGTCTGCCCGGAGTGTGGCACCAAGATCACCCGGATTGGCGGAACGAAATAGGGCCGTCGGTCACTCTCATTCGAGCGTCATGCCCCTGTAGGCCGTTCACTCCCCTGGGATTGGGCGGCCTTTTCGCGTTGCCTGCTGAATGGCCCCCGATTGGATCACCCGATCAATTCGCCACAGTCGGGAACGGCACATGGATACGCTCGCTTCGATACGCCATGATGCTGCAGTCCCCTCTCCCCAATGGAGGTTCATCTCGTGGCTCTTAACCTCGGCCTTGAACTCCTGAACGATGATTATCATGGCGTCCGCATCCCCGTGATGGAGCACATGGCCGGATTGTCGCGCGCAGCCCTGCGCCACTTCTCCGGCATCGATCCTCTCGACGAGCCGGATCGTATCCTGGAGATTTTTCGCATCGTGGCGGAGCGGTTTGAGGTGGACCTCCTCTGGGGCGGGGGATTACCGGGCGGCGGCGAAATCTTCGACTGGGACGATGGCGAGTCGCAGAAGACGACTCGCGACGGCCAGCCGTGTATCCAATGGGGAATCTTCCACACCGCCGTGCAGGAGGACGGACGCCACTTCCTCCATGTGCCCAAACCGGCTTCAGTGGACGAAGCCCTCGATTTCCAGCCGCTCGATTACTTCCCGAAGACGGTGGAGGAGTACACCGCCCAGTTTCAGGAGGAGTATCGGGGAATGCTCGCCCGCTGCGGCGACCTCTGCTACCCGATCCCGCACCATTATACCACCGCTTTCCACTGGCCGCTCGCCATTTTCGGCTTCGAGTTGCTGTGCGATGCCGGGACCGAGCAGGACCGCTTTGGCCGCCTGATGGAGCGTTTTGCGGAGGTGTCTCACCGCATCACCACGGCCTGGTCGAGGGTAGATGGACTGAAGGCGTTCATCCTCCACGACGACCTCACGATGTCCGGCGGCCCCATCTTCCGGCCCGCGTGGTATCGCCGCCACATCTTCCCGCACTACCCCGCGATCTTTGAGCCGCTGAAGCGCCGGGGCATCCCGATCATCTTCACCAGCGATGGCGACTGCACCGCCTTCGTGGACGACATCTTCGCCGCCGGGGCGGACGGCCTCAACTTTGAATACCTGGTCAACCTGGAGATGCTGGTGGAGCGTCACCCGGACAAAATTCTGATCGGCAACATCAACAGCGCCACGGTGGCGCAGGGTCCGCCCGAACGGATTTCCGAGGAGACGCGGCGCTGCATCGAGGTGGGGAAGCGGGCGAGGCGGTTCGTGGTGAACGTCGGCGGCGGCCTCACGCACGATATGCCGGTGGAATTCCTGGAACAGTACCTCCGCCTGCGCCGCGAGTTGTGCCGCACGGCGCGCGCTTGAAAGGGACACGAGCAGAAGATGGCGAATGGATGCCTGACCTGAATTCCCTTCTCCCGCTCCGCGTCATAGCGCCACTCATTTCTTTCCCTTCGCCTCCCCCACAACCTTGCCGAGGTTAACCGATGTCCATACTCCAGCCCTGTCGTTTCTCCGCCTATATGAAGCGGTTCATAGCCCCTTTGCTCATGACGGTTCTCCTGGTCGCCTTACTCCCTGCCAAGGCGCAGATGGTCACTGGCTCTGGGATGAAGGGGTTCGATGCGGTGTTCGGCGTGAAGACCGGCGAACGCAGTTACCCCTACTCGGTCCAGCTCGCCCGGTGCAGTGTTCCCGGGAACATCCTCATCCCGGGTGAGCAGGGGACGTTCACGTTCCAGCTCGTGAGCCATATGGATCAGCCGCTTGAGACGAAAGGCCGCCTCGACGTGATCCCCTACGGCGCTCGCGGCATCCCCGGCGACATCTGGCAGTCTCAGGTCGTCCGCCTCGGCGAAACGATCCGCGTTCCGTTTGATGTAAAACTCGCGCCAAACGGCTATCAGAACGTGACCGTGAAGCCCTTCATTCCCGAACGCAAGGGCGGCTACGCGCTGGTGGTGGACCTCGGCGCGCAGGGACGGCAGTTCATCACGTCGCTGGTCCGCACCTTCGCGCCGAACCCGAAGCGGCTCCAGTATCCCAAATTCTCCCTCGATCATCTGCCGGACCCCGTGCTGCGGCGCCTCGGCGTGCAGGCCATCCGCGAAGGCGTGGAGTGGTGGCTGCCCGGCGACCCCGACGGCCCTCGTCGTCTCGCGGACCTCGACCGCCAGATGAAGACGCTACAGGAGAACAACATCACCGTGATGCTGATGGTCGGCGCCAGCCCGGTCCCGCAGCCTTTGGGTCGCCCGCGCCCGCACCTGACCGCCGATGGCGTGATGACTTCCTCCAAGAGCGATATGGCCTGGCTGCCGCAGTACGACGGCGAGTTCCGCAAATGGGTGGCGAGGATCGCCGCGCGGTACGGCTGGCCGAAAGGGCCGCTCACGGCGTTCAACCTCTGGAATGAGCCGTGGGAAGGGCTGTCCATCTCCGGCTGGGGCGCCGATGCCCTGCGCTACCGCGAGAGCTTCGCGGCAATGGCGCGTGGCGTGGAGGACGCCCGCAAAACCGGCGTGGACCTTCTCCTCGCCGGGGCCGATTCGAGCAGCAACACGATGGACAAGTTCTTCTCCGACGGCAAAATGACGTTCCTGCCGTGGCTCGACGCCGTGACCATCCATTATCAGGGGATGGCGTCCCCGGCGGTCTACAAGCCGTGGCGCAACCGAAAATCGCCGCACGGGCGCGTGAAGGTGTGGGACACCGAGAGCTGGGTCGCCAACACTGATGATCGCGTGGCGGCGGTGGTAGCGACCAATCGCGCCGCCGGATACGATCGCTCGATGGGCATCTACGGCGGCAACATCGCCGAGGATCAGGGCCGCCCGGAACTCTTCGTGGCGCCGGGAAAGCGCGAGCGCGTGGAGCAGCCGCTCGTCACCGCGTGGTCCACCGCCGCCGCTGTAGGAGCCATGCAGCGGTTCCTCGGCGAGCGCGACTTCCAGGAACTCCTCTTCCGCAACGGGCTCCCGTGGGTCATGGCCTTCAACGGGCTGAACGGGAACGCCGATGACGGGACTGTCGTGGTGGTGGGCGACATCGGCGAGGAGTTTGGCCGCAACAACGTCCTGTTCCGCAACGTGCGGACGCTGGGGAAGAAGGACGTGAACGGCGTGCGGCAGGGGACGCTCACCCTCCCCGCCAGCCCGGACTGGAGCCTCTACGACTTCTACGGGAACCCGGCGCCCGCTCAAAACGGGAAGATCGTTGTCCCGCTCGATCACCGGGGCTTCTTTCTGCGACCGAGCGGCAAGCCGGGGTCGTTCGCCCGCCTGATCGCGGCGGTAAGGCACGCGTCCCTCCGGGGCTTCGAGCCGGTGGAACTGATCCCGTACGACTTCACGGCCCCGGTCACAAGCCGCCCGACGCTGCGGGTGAAGGTCTCGAACGTCCTCAATCGCCCCATCCATGGCACGCTGACCGCCGCATTCACCGGGCTGAAGGTGGACAAAGCGCCGCCACTGGCGCTCAAGGGGGGCGAAACCCGGTGGGTCGCGCTACCGGTGACGGGGGGATCGGCGCGGGCGGACAACAGCTACCCGCTCACGCTCGCGTTTGACGCCGGTAAGGACGGGCGCGCCACCCTGAAGGAGACGCTGCACGCCAATGTCATCACGCGCCGAACGATCAAGGTGGACGGCGACCTGAGCGACTGGAAGGGCGCCCTGCCGCAGGCCGTGCGTTCGACCGGGGCGGCGGGGAAGACGGTGACGGAAGCCGCCTGGTTCCCCTTCGTGAAGTTCGATCAAAACGTGGAAGGGTTCGCCACGGGATATGTCGCGTACGACGCGAATCACTTCTACTTTGCGGCCAAGGTGGCGGACTCGTCGCCCGACGGCGGCACGGTGCGCTTCGAGACGCGGGACGACGACGCCTACTTCTACCCTGAAGTGAGCTACGAAGCCGATCCCCAGGAGACCCTCGCGTTTCAACTCACGAAAAACACGCGGCCGGCGACGGACTCCGGCGCTCTTGTGACGCCCGACGGCAAGGGCCGCGTTCCCAGCTACTGGGAGGACACGGAAACCAATCTCTGGTACGCCTTCGATCTCACGCTGCCGAAGAACCGCCTGACCCAGGTCGCGCTCTACCTGGCGCCGTGGGACGTGCAGGACGGGGTCGGCGTGCAGCTGGAGGCGCGGGATCGGGACACCGGCGCCATGCTCGCGGAACGGCATGAAGAGAAACTCTGGAAGGGCGGCTACGTCGTCTTCACCCTGGCGGGGAACGTGCGGCTGCGGGTGCGCCCCTCCGGCGACTGGTTTACCGCGAAAACCGTCGGCCTCTTCTTCGATCCATACACCGGCGTGGAGGACCGAAAGTCGGGGACATCGGCGACGTACGTGAAGACCGACTTCGACACGCTGGGCGACTGGCGCGGCCATTACGGCGCCGACGGGTACGCGCTGGCGGGTCTCCCCGCGAAACTGCCGGGCGACGTGACGCTGACGATGCCGACCGAACAGAAGCGGATCGAGCATCGCTGGCCGCAGGGAGTTCGCCGGTTCAGCTACCGCAAATGGCCGGACCTCCCCGCCGGGAACGCGGAGCCGCCTCACGACAATGCCCAGATCGCCTTCAACGTCCTGCCGCCGGAGCAAAAAACCACGCTGATGACGCTCCCCGGAACCATGCCCGGCTTCGTGCAGTATCAGGATACCGATTACGAGTATGCGCTGAGCGCCGTCGCGCCACAGTATGGCGGAGGCACGGAAATCTGGCGGTTGCAGGTTCCAGAAATGCCGCGCAAGCACTTCTACCCCCGGCAGCCGAAGTCGCCGTTTGACGGCCCGGCGAAGGGCGGCCAGCTGGTGGTGAAGCAGGACGGCTCGACGCGCATCGTGGAGTGCGCCCTGCCGTGGAGTGAGATCCCCGCCGTGAAGGCCGCCATGCTTGCCGGGAAGCCGGTGAAGTTCAGCTTCCTCATCAACGACGCGGGAGACGGCCAGGGCCACAACGGCGCCGGGCAGATGGAGTTGGGCCGTGACCGGAGCGTGGCCAAACTGAACCCGTCGTTCCACGTGGACTGGGCGGAACACTGGGGCAACGAGTTGGAGTTTGGCTGGGGACGATAGACCACAGGAGAAGACCCAGAAAGGGGTGAAGCCTCCGCCTGTGTCGGCTGGGCGGAGGCTGTATAGCGACTGAACCAGTCATTCATCTGTTACTTGCGCTCTATTCCTCCCGAAGCGCTCGTCACATACAAGTATACAAAGAGCACTAATCAGTTCAGTCAGAGGAATAGGAGGTATTAGTGAAGATTTACTGATCGGTCAGCAAGTCCAAAATTACATATTCCAAGTTCAGAGTAATGATTTCAGACATACGCAGGATAAATCGATCCCCATAGATGGCGTAGAAGCGACCATCGTTCTCATGAGAAGTGGTATTCTCAGGCGCCAGATTGGGCCGGTCATTCTCTGGCGAAAAGGGTCGGCGCAGCGTTTCCATTAACAGGACCCATTGGAGATTTCCGGAACGATCATAGGACCAATCCATGATCTCTCCTTGGTACAAGTAACTTCGATCCCCTTGGTTCACTACAGCGGAAAGGTAAACAGCGGCTATGTTCCTACGTTTCTTCTGGTCAAAGTTGATCACCTCACCTGTTAAGAGATAGTACCATTCGTCATTGAAGCGTGCCCATTTATACCGGACATCCCATTTTAGATATCGAATTGTATGGTGTGTGACAGATCCGCTTATTGCTGCAAACAGGTTCAGCGAAGTGAAATACCAAAAGATGGGATAAGGGTGGTCAGCAATGCTGGAGACGACATGGCTTAGCTCAAGGTTGCCTGCCCCGAAATTGGACAATAACAGCAGGATCAGTGAATGAAAATCAATTGGTTGATGGAGCACGTCCATCACCAATGACGCCCAGATCGCGTGAAGTACACCTGCCGCTATAATGCTGCGAGCAATCTCATCCGAAAGGGCCTGAACGACAACCGGGTTATCCCATCGTCGGAACCCTTTAACCAGAGTATATCGAAGGATAAAACCAGGAAGGATCAGAATGAACAGAAGCGCAGTCGGGAATGCGAGGTTCATTCCATCTACCTCTAATATTCATTAGACGTTGTTGGGACCTGAACGATCCTTATGTTCCCATTCTGTCGTAAAATACGGTATTTACTACCGGAAGCCTCAAATATACTGCTCTTTGTTTGGCTACCATTTAGTACTTCGTAAAATTGTTTCCTGGCGGTTGGCTGTCTTAACAGTTCCTGAAATATTGGGTTAGATACTCCTCTCAACAGGGTCTCCTTTGAACTATCGGCTTATGATTTCCGGCCATTAGGGAGAACCAGCCTTTTCGGTAGGGACGGGCTGGTTGAATGTCACTGCGTACGACCTAGCTCAGTATAGCGTGTAGTTGCGCCATTCCTATTTTCGGTCACTCCCACTTCAAAGGAAAGACCATCTTTCTCTCGCGTTCCACGTCTCCCCCCGGACCAAAGAAACTGCTGGTTGAGAGAGGGAGACGAGTACGTGTCCTCATTCGTTTCCTGATCTAGTCGGCCACGCTCTACGAAACCGCCTCTTCAATCGTCTTCACTTCGGTGGGCAGCAGCTCAAACGACTCCCACTTCTCGGCGAGGCGGCGGGCGGTCTGCGTGATTCGCATGGAGCAGTACTTCGGACCACACATCGCGCAGAACTTCGCCTCCTTAAAGTGGTCGTCCGGCAGGGCCTCGTCGTGGTACGCCTTTGCGGTCTCGGAGTCAATCGCGAGCTCGAACTGGCGCTCCCAATTGAAGTTGAACCGCGCGCGGGAGAGTTCGTCGTCCCAGTCGCGGGCGCCGGGGCGGCCTCGCGCCACATCGGAGGCGTGCGCGGCGATCTTGTAGGCGATGAGGCCCTGCTTCACATCCTCCGGCCCCGGCAGGCCGAGGTGCTCCTTGGGCGTGACGTAGCAGAGCATGGCCGCGCCCGCCGATCCCGCCGCCGTGGCGCCGATGGCCGAGGTGATATGGTCGTAGCCGGGAGCAATGTCGGTGACGAGCGGCCCCAGCACGTAGAAGGGCGCCTCGTGGCACACTTCGGCGGCGCGCTCCACGTTCATCGCCACCAGGTGGAAGGGGATATGGCCGGGACCCTCGATCATCACCTGCACGTCGTGCGCCCACGCCTGTTTCGTCAGTTCCCCAAGAACGTCCAGTTCGGCGAACTGCGCGGCGTCGTTGGCGTCGGCCAGCGATCCGGGGCGGAGGCCGTCTCCCAGGCTGAAGGAGACATCATACTTCTTGAAGACCTGGCAGAGGTGATCGAAGTGGGTGTAGAGCGGGTTTTGCTTCCGTTTACGCATCATCCACTCGGTCATGAGGGAGCCGCCCCGGCTGACGATGCCGGTGATGCGGTCCTTCGTGAGGGGGATATGCTCGAAGAGGACACCCGCGTGGATGGTCATGTAGTCCACGCCCTGCTTCGCCTGATGCTCGCACATGGCGATCATGTCGTCGGCGGAGAGGTCGGCGATGGCATCCACGGTTTCGAGGGCCTGATAGATGGGGACCGTGCCGATGGGGACGGGGCTGTGCTGGAGGATTGCCGTGCGGATGGCGTCAATATCGCCGCCGGTGGAGAGGTCCATCACGGTGTCGGCGCCCCACTTGAGCGAGTAGTCGAGCTTGGTGAGCTCGCAGCCAATGTCGGAATCGACCGAGGAGTTGCCGATGTTGGCGTTCACCTTGCAGCGGCTGTTGATGCCGATGGCCATCGGCTCCAGGCCGCGATGGTTGATGTTGGCGGGGATGATCATCCGCCCGCGCGCCACCTCGGAGCGGATGAACTCCGGGTCGAGGTTCTCGCGGGTGGCGACGTGGCGCATCTCGTCGGTGACGATGCCGTTGCGGGCGAAATGCATCTGGGTGACGTTGGTCCACCCGGCGTATTGGGACAGGTCGGTTCGCATGGGCATCGGGCAATCTCCAGGAGAAGCGAAACGCGGCGGTTCACGGTAGAGCGGCGGTTATGCGGCGGGGACAGAGGTCGGTGAGGGAGAGGGGCAGAGGCCACAGCGGAAGCGGGAAGACGCCGCCGGAGAACAAAAAAACCGCAGCCCGGCGAGATTCACGGGATGCGGTTGAAGGCATGACCCGCTTCCCTACGCCGGTGTGACCCGGATCAGGTTCAAAGGGACTCTCTCAGCCGAGCAGGTGAAGCGGACGGTTGCGCTCCCGTAGGAACGGCCCTCTTCCCGGCGTTCGGCACCCCCAGCGGTCGCCTTCACTCCAGCGCGATGGATTGCGTGAGCGGCAAAGGCGTACACTGGCGATTATACCGTCCTGCGGAAGCGGTATCAAAACGAAAACTCTTACGAAGAGCAGGAACGGCGTTCATCGGCGCGAATCCATCACACTGTTTTTTCAGGATTCCGTCGCGCTCCTTCTCCTCTTTCCCCGGTTAGGCATGCTTTATTGATGCGTACTCGCTTTCTCTCAACCGAATCGCGTTCCGTTGCTCGCCTGGCGCAGGTTATTCAGGGGTTCACCCTGGGCGTCCTCGGAGGGGTCGTCGCCGCGCGCTACAACCTGGCGGCGCCGTTTCCGTTTCTCGAATCTCCGTATTTCGTGCCGATGGTGGGCGTCGCTACGGCGGCGCTGTTCCTCACGCGGCTGAGGATCGCGGTGTGGGGCGTGTGGGCGGCGGCGGCGGCGCTGGTGATGCTGGTCAGCTACACGCCGGTGATCGTGGGACCCGCTCACGCTTTGGTGCGGCGGGACCCCCTGCGCCACGCAGATGCGGTCGTCGCGCTCTCCTCAGACGTGCATCAGGATGGCTCGATGGATTCCTCGGCGTCCGCGCGCCTGGGGGCGGCGCTGGACCTTCTCCGGCAGGGGTACGCGCCCACGCTGGTGATCACCCGCATCACACCGCCGGAGCGCTCGTCGCTGGGGGAGGCGAAGCGGCAGGTCGCCATGCGCGGGCTGAAGACGCCGGTGGAGGAGGTCGGCCCGGTGGACAACACTCACGACGAAGCGCTGCGGGTGGCGGACCTGGCGCGGCGCCGGGGATGGAAGCGGATTCTCCTCGTCACGTCGCCAACGCACACGGGACGCGCAGGGGCTGTGTTCGGAAAGGCGCTGGCGGCGGTGGGCGCCGAAGTGATCGTGCGGCCCTGCGTGGAAACCGAATACGATTTCTGGGCGCTGCAAAAGCCCCGACACCGACTGCTTGCGTTCCGCGACACATTCCGCGAGCGGCTGGCCTGGATCGCCTACCGCCAAAGGGGATGGCTGTAGCGCCGGGCGCCGAAAGGGCGGTCTGTAGCGTCTGCCCGATAGAAGCGTAACCATCCTCGCTGTTTCTCTCTTGACGCGGCGATTCCGCGCCCCCTACACTGTCGCAATGAACGCTGATCCCTACATATCGCCCTCCGCCGTCGCGTCTCCCTTCGAGTGGACGGTCCACCGCGCCGCCCTTCAGCCCGGTCGCGCCGTCTTTGCCGGGGGGCTGTGCGCAACAGCGGCGGGCGTCTCCTGGCTGGCGTTCCATCTGCCGCTCTTCACGCTGGGGGTGGCGGTCGCTCTCTTCGCGTCTTTGGCGGACTTCTTCCTGCCGGTGCGGTATCGGCTCACAAAACGCGGCGCGGAGGCCCGGCATCTCTGGCCCCTCGCCGCGATGGAGTGGCGGCAGGTGAAGCGCGTGCGCGTGTCCAATACAGGCATCATGCTCAGCCCTATGCGCCGCTCCAGCCGCCTCGACGCTTACCGGGGGATGGTCCTCCCGTTTGGAACGGAAGACCCCGCGCGGATCACCGACGCCGCGCAACGCTTCCACGCCGCCGCCAATCCGCCGCAAGAGGTCCGCACGTGAACCCGTTCGCGCAAGTCTGGAGCGCCGCGCGGGACGGCTGGACCCGCCTGCGCGCCGAGGAGCCGGAGGACGCCCGTCCCTCCGAAGCGGAGACGGTCGCCCTCATCGAGGAGGTCGCCACCTGGGTCGTGAAGCGTCGGCTGGAGACGCCCGCGCTCCTCTTCCTCGAAGCGCATAAGCCGTTCAGCTTCCTCGCCGGGCAGGCTCTCGTGGTGGGGACACCGTTT
The DNA here is from genome assembly GCA_038240635.1 of Armatimonadota bacterium. GTDB lineage: Bacteria > Armatimonadota > DTGP01 > DTGP01 > JAHWJO01 > JBBRGS01. The sequence goes on along the minus strand of JBBRGS010000010.1, from coordinate 8,270 downwards.
CTCGCGCCCCTCTTCGGAACCCGTCGCACGGAGATTACCGCCCGGCTCCTCGACACTCCTGATTTTGCCGACCGCCTCGCCGACCGTATTGAGCGGCTGGCCGATGAAGCCCTCGCCCCGCGTCGGTCTCCCGCCCCTTCCGATGCGCCGCCCATGCCCTCCTCCCCCGGAGATTCGCCCTAGTGGAACACGCCAATGGCGTCACCGGACTCCTGCTCCTCATGCTCACCGGAGCGCTGCTCTGGAACATCCTGCGCGCCCGCAAGGGGCACGAGCCGATCATCCGCAAAATCCCCGGTCTCGCCGCCATTGACGAAGCCGTGGGCCGCGCCACCGAGATGGGTCGTCCCATCCTCTTCTCCCCCGGCCTCTTCGGGCTGGACGTGACGACGCTTCAGGCCCTCTCCATCGCCGGGCACGTGATGCGCCTCGCCGCCCGGTACAACACGCGCGTCATTCTCGCCGTGTGCGACACGCAGGTGTACCCCGTCGCCGAGGAGGTCGCCCGCGAAGCGTACAACGCCGAAGGCCGCCCCGAACTGTTCAATCCCGACGACATCCGCTTCCTCTCCGACCGGCAGTTCGCCTATGCCTCCGGGTGCGTCGGCATCATGAACCGCGAGAAGGTCTCCGGGAACTTCTTCTTCGGAGGCTTCTTCGCCGAAGCCCTCATCCTCGCCGAGGGAGGCCGCGAGGTGGGCGCCATCCAGGTCGCGGGAACGCCCTCCACCACGCAACTCCCGTTCCTCATCGCCAGCTGCGACTACACCATCATCGGCGAGGAGTACTACGCCGCCACCGCCTACCTCACCCGCGACCCGATCCTCCTGGGGAGCCTGGTGGGACAGGACTACGCGAAGATCGCGCTGCTGATCCTCATCCTCGCCGGAACCGTCATGGCCTCGCTGGGGATGACTTCGTGGCTGCATGGGTTGCAGAGTCTGCTCGGCATGGAAGGCCTCGCCTCATGACGGCGCTCCGCTCCCTGTTCACGCCGCTCCACGGGACCGCGCTCGTCATGGCGATCATCGGGGCGATACTCTTCTTCGTCCTCGTCTTCGCTGGGCTGCACGCGCTGCCCAGTCGCGCCAAACGCAGTCTCACCATCGCCGCCACGTTTCTCGCCGGGCTGTTCTACTTCCTCGAATTCATCCTCCCCAACAACTTCGGGAACACCAAAGGCGTGGGGAAGGACAACTTCCTGTCGCCCGCCGTCTCGCCGCTTTCCGACTTCCTCATGGTGGTCGGTGCGATGGCGTTCGGCCTGGGGCTGCTCAACCTCATCCAGATTCATGGGCGCGCCCTCATCCGGATGCGCCCCGGCTGGCACAACGCCTTCATCTTCTTCGTCGGTCTCATCGCCATGACCGCCGTCGGCATCACGCACGGCAACCACCCCACCGCCAAAGGGTGGACAAACGCCTACGATTTTCTGTTTTCCGGCCTCTATCAGTCGCTGGCCAGCAGCGTGTTCGCCCTCCTCGCCTTCTTCATCGCGTCGGCGGCCTTCCGGGCGTTTCGCATCGGCTCGGTGGAGGCGACGCTGATGATGGTGACAGCCTTCATCGTGATGCTCGGCAACGTCGGCAGCGAGGTCCTCACCGGCTGGATTCCGCCGGACAGCGCCTTCGCCTTCCTCCGCCTCGACACGATGACCTACTGGATCATGACCACCGTGAACATGTCGGCCCAGCGCGCCCTGCTGTTCGGGATCGCGATGGGGGAACTCGCCATCGCCCTGCGTATCTGGCTCAGCCTTGAACGCGGCCACTTCTTCGATCAGGATTAACCTCTCCCCGCTCTTCTTCCCTGGAACCCGATGAGCTTCTGGACCCGACGCATCATCTACATCGTCTTCGCCGTGGCCCTCTCCATCCCGCTGGTCACGAACTGGCAGGTGACGCCGGACATCGGCCTGGAGGCGCGCCAACTCTACGCCGCCGTGGAGCGCGTCCCCGCCGACAAGATCATCCTCATCAATCAGCAGTATGAGGCGACCACCATCGCGGAAAACGGCCCGCAGACCCGCGCCCTGATGGCGCACATGATGCAGAGGGGCAAGCGGTTCGCCATCATCGGCCTCGATCCGGTGGGGCCGGGCCTCGGTCAGCAGATCGCCGAGGAACTGGCGAAGAAGTACCATCGCCCCTACGGCGAGACGTGGGTCAACCTGGGCTACAACCTGGGCACCGCCGCTATCCTGAAGGGTCTCGCGCGGGACATCCCCGGCACCGTGAAGAAGGACATCAACGGGAAGCCACTCAGTCTATTCCCCGTGATGAAGGGGGTCCGCACGGCGAAGGATGTCGGCCTCCTGATTGATGTAGACTCCACGTCGACGTACGCCGTGTGGCTCGCCTACTTCACGCAGCCGAATCAGGTGCCGTTCGCCGTCGCGCCCACGTCGGTGATGGTGTCGGACATCTACCCGTTCATGAACAGCAATCAGGTTGTCGGGATGCTCAAAGGGATTGCGGGCGCGGCGCAGTACGAGCGGCTGGCGGACGCGCCGGGGCAGGGGTACAAGAACCGGATGCCGGTCTTCATGGCGCACGTCACCATCATCCTGCTCATCCTCGTCGGCAATGTTCAGGAGATTCAGCGGCGTCGCAAGGTGGACGCGGAGGGCGCGGCATGACTCGTCCCCTCGCCGCATTCTGGCCGGACGGCGCGATCATGTGGGCCGGGGTCGCCTGCACGCTCGCCATCTTCTCGCTGCTGTACAAGGAGAACCCGGTCTATCGGTTCTTCGAGCACCTCTTCATCGGCCTGGCGACCGGCTACGCCCTCTCCGTGACGTGGAACGAAATCCTTCGGCCCAAATGGTGGGAGCCGATGGCGGGTTCCGGCGCGGAGGGCGGGCAATGGTGGCTGATGTTCGCCTTCCTGCTCGGCCTGCTGTACTACACGCTGTACATCCGCAAGCTGGCGTGGATGAGCCGCCTCCTCATCGGCGTGATGATGGGCGTGGGCGCGGGACTCGCCTTCCAGGGCTTCGTCTCCACTTACTCCCCGCAGATCGCCGCCGCGTTTACGCCGCTGCTGCCAGGGCAGGGCCTCTCGGTGTTCCAGTTGTTCAACAACTGGGTGATTCTGCTCACCCTCATCGCCGTGATGACGTACTTCTTCTTCGCCTTCGAGCAGCAGAACAAGGCGGTGCAGAAAACGGCGAAGGCGGGTCGCTGGCTGCTGATGATCAGTTTTGGCGCGATCTTCGGGCAGACGGTGATGGCGAGGATGGCGCTGGCGAGCGGGCGGCTGAACTTCCTCCTGAACGACACCGGCCTCACCGACGCGATCCGCCGCCTCTTCGGCCATTGAGCCTGGGTTAGCGCCTAAATGACTGATGAATGGAGCGGCGCGCCCCGCAGGAGGATTGTGTCCGGCTACGAGTGCATCAATCGCTTCTCCGCTGCCTGTCAGCGTGTTTTCGGGGAGCGAGGCGAGGGTAGAAATGAAACGGTCGCGCCCCACGCTGAGGGCCATCTGACTCTCAGCGACCTCCACGCCTGCGGCCGCTCTTTCCCCTCTCCCATTCGACGAAATGAGGCGCTATGTACCACCACGTCAAGCAACTGATGTACACCGTCCGGGTGGACAATCCTGATCCCAAATTCGGAACGATGCTCCTGGAGCAGTTCGGCGGGGCCAACGGCGAACTCGCCGCCGCGATGCAGTACACGATTCAAGGTCTCAATTGTGACGACCCCGCCCGCAAGGACCTGCTCATGGACATCGGCACTGAGGAATTAAGCCACCTGGAGGTGATCGGCACCCTCGCGCGGCTTCACCTTAAGCCCACGAAAGAGAAGCGAGATGCCGCCGACGCCAATCCTCTCATCGCGGTGTGCGGCGCGGGCGGCGTGGACCTTCGCAACTCCGCAGGCAACGCCTGGACCGCCGACTACCTCAAAGTCACCGGTGACCTCGGCGTGGACCTCCGCAGCAACATCGCCGCCGAAGCCCGCGCGAAAATCGTCTATGAGCGCCTCATCAACTTCACCCAGGACTCCGGCTCCATCGATGCCCTTCAGTTCCTCATGACCCGCGAGATCACTCACATGAAGGCGTTCATCGCGGCGCTGGAAAGCCTCGTGCCGAATCCGCTCGCGGTCGGCAACCGTCCCCCGACGCCCGATGTGGTGAACCAGTACGCCAACACCTCCACCGGCTCCGGCGACATGGGCGAAGACCACACCGGCCCGTGGAACACCGGCGACGACTGGAAGATGCTGGACGCCCCGGCGCTTCAGGCGCTAAACAAGAAATCGTAGCGGCCAATCCAACGTAATGGCCTCACTCTCCATCCCCTAACTCATCCAGGGTATGGAGAATGAGGCTGTATAATCAAGGGACGCCGCCTTCATCGAGTGTGAAGGCAGCGTCCCTTTTGTGAGTCCCGGTTACAAACTCCAAAGTGGCTACAGCAGCAGGTCCAGCAGCAGGCGGCTCTCCGCATCCAGGCTGTTCAGGCTCAGGATGTGGTATCGGTTGCCGTCAATATCCCGCACGAGGACGTGCCCGTTCGCCACGAAGCGCACGTCGTCGCGGCCCCGCACCTCAAAGGTTCGGTCGCCTTTGTTGGTGCCCACTTCCCACCGATAGACGCCAAAATCCTCCGTGATTTTGTGGATTTTCTCCACGATGGGGAGGAAGTAGGTCCGCTCCAGCAGGCTTCTCAGCACGCGGCGGCTCTTCGACTCCAAAGTGCGCGGATCGGCCACCACGCCGACCTCGTTCTCCTCCTCGTCCAGCAGGCTGATGTAATGTTCGGGGTCGGTGAGAGGGAAGGTGCGAACCGGCTTCACGAGCAGCGGCTCCAGCTCGTCCCCTTCGAGGGTGAGGCTGAGCCAGCCCGGTTTGGCCTTCACCAGACGCACCGCCTCCGGGTCGAGCAGTTCCAACTGATTCGGTTTGGGAGCGACGCGGGTTTCAGGCGTCATGAGAAGCCTCATTGGTGGGCGCAAACGGGAAGGCGATCATTCGGTGAGGACCACGTTATTGGAGAGATCGGTCTGGATTTCCACCAGTTTGCGGTAGATGCCGTCTTCCCGCGTGACCAGCTCGTCATGGGTGCCGACTTCGGCGATGCGGCCCTTGTCCAGCACGATAAGCATGGAGGCGTTCCGCAGCGTGGAGAGCCGGTGCGCGATGGCGAAGACGGTGCGGTCCTTCATCACGCGGTCAAGGGCCTCCTGGATGAGCTGCTCGGTTTCGGTGTCAACCGCCGAGGTCGCCTCGTCTAGGATCATCAGGCGCGGGTTGTTGAGGATGGCTCGCGCGATGGAGATGCGCTGCTTCTCGCCGCCGGAGAGCCGAACGCCGCGCTCGCCGACCTCCGTGTCGTAGCCGTCGGTGAAGCGGACGATGAATCGGTGCGCGTTGGCGGCTTTCGCGGCGGCCATGATCTCCTCGCGGCTGGCGTCGGGACGCCCATAGGCGATATTCTCCGCGATGGTGCCGCTGAACAGGAACGACTCCTGGAGGACGATGCCGGTCTGCTGCCGGAGAGATTTGAGTTTCACGTCCCTGATGTCGAGTCCGTCAATGGTGATGGCGCCGCCCGTCACGTCGTAGAAGCGCTGGAGGAGGTTGACGAGGGTGGATTTGCCCGATCCGCTGTGCCCCACCAGCCCGATGAGCTGGCCCGGCTGCGCGTCCAGGTTGATGTCTTCAAGGACGTACTCGCCCGGCTCCTGGGTCTCGTACCGGAAGCTGACGTTCTCAAATTTGATATGGCCGACGATGCGCGGCAGTTCCACGGCGTCGGATTGGTCGCGGACTTCCGGCTCGGTGTCGAGCATCTCGAAGACGCGCTCGGCGGCGGTAGCCGTCTGCTGGATCGTGTTGTCAATCTCGGCGAGCATGCCGATGGGCGCGTAGAATTGCCACATATAGTTGGTGAAGAGCGTCAATTCACCGAGGGACAGGATGCCCTTGAGCACCTGCGGCGCGCCCACTACCCAGATGATGATCGAGCCGATGGCGCTGACGAGAGCGACCGCCGGGAAGTAGATCATGCGGATGCGCACCGTCCGCATATTGATCCGCAGGAAGTCGTGCATGCGGCTACGGAAGCGGCGGTTCTCGCGCTGCTCCTGCGCGAACCCCTTCACCACGCGCACCCCGGAGATGGACGACGCCAGCACGGTGCTGATGCGCGACTGCTGCTGCCAGTACTTCCGCCAGATAGGCCGAATGCTGGACCGAAACCAGCGCGCCATCCACCACATCGGCACTGAAGGCAGCAGCACCAGCGCCGCCAGCGTGAAGTTCATGCGGAACAGGATGACGCCGATGAGGAAGAGCCGCAGCACCGTCAGCAGGAAGTCCGGCATGGTGTTGGCGACAAAGCCGTTGATCACGCCGGTGTCGTTGTTGACGCGGGACATGATGCTGCCCATCGTCCGCTTGTCGTAGAAGCCGAGGGACAGGCGCTGAAGGTGTTCAAACACCTCCGTCCGCACATCGAACATGATGCGGTTGCTCAGCCAGCCGAGCGACAGGGTGCGCCCGCCCGTCATCACCGCGCGCACGATGTAGATCACCACCAAAATGGCGACCAGTTCCCACAGGACCCCATACCGCGCCGCCATCGTCGGGAACGTCCCTCCCGGCGGGACAACCGGCACGAGGGAGCGGTCTATGAGTGTTTTGAACAGGTACGGCGGGGCCAGTTCCAGCAGGGTGAGGCCGATGCTGAGGAGGAACGAGATGAGCGACAGGTGCCAGTACGGCTTGACATACTGCACCACCCGCACGAGGAGCTGGCCTTTCTTGATGCAGGCGGGGCAACGGTCGGCGCCGGGGGGAAGCACGCGGCCACACTCGGCGCAGCGGGGCTTGGGGACGGGGCGGTGGCGCGGTTCATCCTCATCCTCGGCGAGTTTGCCATCCGGCTTGACGTTTTTAACGGCCTCTTCCAGCACCGCGCGCGCTTCGGCGAACTTGTCCACCAGCGAGCGGGAAAACTGAACTTCCTGCGTCTCGCCCGCGTCGGTGCCGATCTCCAGCATCCCCAGCCCGTGAAATTCGTGCGTTTCGAGGAGGCTGATCTGGTCAAGCGGCAATTCGAGGACGCCGGAGTCAGAGGTGTCCTGCGCTCCGTCGGTCGTGCCGTCGGGGTTGACGATGAGGAGGCGCTGATCGGTGGCGATGAGCCACTGATCGCCGTAGCTGCCTTCGGGGGTGATGTCACTGTGGAGCGCGACCTGCGTCGTCTCGCCCGGATCGGTGTGCTCCTGGACGATCCGCTCCACATCGGACGGCAGCGATTCCACCACGGGAATTGCGGGAGTCTCGGCGTCAGTGGGTTCGGGGACCGGCTCGGTGGAGTCGGCGGGAGCGGGATCGGAGCCTTTGGGTCTCAGAAGCATAACCAAACCTGTGTCGGCGACGGGAGGGGCGCGCCGAAGCGTGCTACATTCTACCTCCCGCATCATGGAGCGGCAACCTGAAGGGTCTCTGGAGGGGGCATGGAGAGTCCCGGCCCCTCAATGATCCAGGAGAGTGGTGCGGGTTACTGTCCCAGGCCGCCCGCGCCCTGCCGGATGCCGCGCGCCGCCTCGATGCGCTGCTGGTAGCCACTCTCGCGGTAGGCGCACAGGGGATTAGGCGCGGCGCCCATCGCCTCGCGCGTGACGGCGAGCAGCGGCTCCACATCGGTGGCGAACGCCTCCTGAAGCGCCCGCTCGGCCATCATCACGTCGCCGGAAGCCTGAGCCTCGCGCAACGCCTTCAGGTCCACGGTGAGCGCTTTGGCGTAGGCGGATTGCAGCTGCATCACAGTCTGGATCATGTCCTCGATCTTGCGCTTCAGGTTGGCGGACTGATCAATCATGTAGGCGATGTCGGGCGCGCCCGCTTCCTCGGCCTTGGCGATTTCGTGGTAGATGAGGAAGAGCTCATACGGGTTGGTGGACCCGGCGGTGAGGTCATCGTCTCCGTAGCGGCGACTGTTGAAGTGGAAGCCGCCCAGCATCTCCTCGTCGAGGAGGAAGCTGACGATATGCTCGATGTTGGTGGAGAGGGCGTGGTGGCCGAGGTCCACGAGGACTTTGGCGCGGTCGCCGGTGCGCTTGCAGAAGCAGTACGACATTCCCCAGTCGGCGATGTCGGTTTGGTAGAAGGCCGGTTCGTAGAATTTGTACTCCACGAGCATGGTCATGGTGTCGGGCATGCGGTCGTAGGCGGCCTTCAGGCCCTCCTGGAACCAGGCCTTGCGCTGGCGGAAGTCGCCCTGGCCGGGGTAGCTGGTGCCATCGGCGAAC
>JBBRGS010000009.1:0-41014 GCA_038240635.1 Armatimonadota bacterium | reverse complement strand
GGATCGCGCCCGCGCCGCCCTCTTTCGCATGAAGGCGACACAGATCGCCCACGTCTTCCACGAGACCTTCAGTCGCCTTGCGCGGGAGTACGCCGTCACCGTCGCGCCGGGGTCGCTCGTCCTGCCCCGCCCATGCGTGAGAGACGGGCGCCTGTCCTGCGGAGACGGCCCGCTGCAAAACGTGACCGGCCTCTACCGGCCCGATGGCTCCCTCGACGAGCGCCTGGTCCGCAAGGTCCACCTGATTGAGGAGGAGCGCGGCTTCTGCGACGGCGGCGCCGTGGAGGAACTGCCGGTGTATGAGACTCCGGCGGGCCGCCTCGCCCTCCTCATCTGCGCTGACAGCTGGTTCCCCAACGCGTATGCCGCTCTTGCGCCGCAGCGGCCCGACTTCGTGGCGGTCCCCTCCTTCACCGAGGGCGGGAAGATGGGCGCGCCGTGGGGCGGCTACGATCCCCCCGATCTCGCGCCGCCGGATGTCTCGCCGGAGGATGCAGGCCGCATCCGTCACTCCGAAGCGTGGGCGAAGTACGCTCTCGCGGGCCGACTCGCCTCCTGCGGCGCGCGGGCGGGCCTCATCGCCAACCTGCAAGGCGACTTCTGGGGCATGGGCGGTGACGGGGGCGGAACCCTTCTCCGGGATGGCGAGGTTTTACACGGTCAGACCATCGGGCGCTCCTCGCTGATCAACGTCTGGCTCTGAGCGCTTCAGGTGTTACGGCTTCTTTGCGCCGGTGCGGCTCAGATGATATTTAATCAGGCCGAAGAAGGTGTACGGGTCCACCACAACCACTTTCGCCGCCGAATGCTTTTCCCGCAGCAGGTCGGAGAGACGCGCGTACCAGTCCGGCGATTTCAGGATGCTTCGGAGCCATAGGAATTGCGGCGTCGTCCGACCCGTTCCCGCGTCGCGCGCGATGACGGCGGCGGCCTCCTCCACCGAGTCGGGCAGGTCCCGCTCCGGGGCGCCCGGCACGCCGAGATGCAGGCGCGGCCCCGCCTCAAAGTGCGTCCCAAAGCCGTCGGGGCTGAAGGCTTTGTAGGCGGCCCACTCGGTGGCGGTGGAGGCGCCCGACGCCCCGTCGAGGAGGAAGCCGGTGATCGTCATGCCGAGGCGAGCGTAGGCGCGCCGATTGAACGCCGTCCACTCCGCCAGGCCGGAGGTCAGACCGGAGTCGGGCCGGAGGGTCAGCCCTCGCGGATTGAGGTATCCCGCGCCCGAATCGCCCGCGATGAAGAAGTCGTTCGGACCCGCGTGCCGGTAGGCGTAGGCGAAAACGTGCGGGGCGCGGTCGGCGAGGTTGGGGTCGAACGCCCAACCGAGCGGGACCTCCCCCCGCGCCGGGTTCGGGAAGAAGGCCGCCACCGCCTTGTAGAGCCACGAGGGCGAGTCGTAGTCACCGACGTAGTGCCCCACGAAGCAGAGCGGCGCCACCTCGCCACTCGGCAGGAGGTATCCCTTCTCGCGCCACTCCGCCACGGTCGGCCTGGGGTTCGGCTGAGGCAGCCGCGCGGGCAGCGGGTAATGCGCGGTGAAAGAGGCGTTCGCCATCGCGCCCAGCCCCGCCGCGTCGGCCTCGTGGTAGGCGGTGAACTGCGAGATGAGGCGGGTGAACTCCCACTCGGTGGGCACGCCGTCGTGCTTACCGCCGGTCAGTGTGGTGTACTTGAACGGCCAGGGGGGGAAGCCGCCGATTTTGATTGGCTTCCCCTTTGCGCCGTCGTGAAGCGCCCGCAGGAGAAGGAGGAGCGTCCGCCGGTCGGTCCCCAAATCCTGCTTCGGGTCGTCGTTGGGGGCTTCATCGGCCCACGGCGACAGATCAAAGAAGAACGCCTTGTGCGCCACGAAGTAGTCGTGGTTGGAGAGGGTGTTCATGTCGAACCCGGCGTTGCGCGCGTGGGCCATCCAGCCGTAATCCACGTAGTACGCCGCGAACCGGGGGTCGCACTTTCCGGGCTTCAGGTAACGCGCGATGGCCCACCGACAGGCGTCGTTCTTCGCGCTGCCGGTGGAGGGTTCGGTCGAGCCGGGGAGGGTCCCCTCTCCCGTGAAGAGCGAAGTCCCGTCGGGATGCAGCAGCCGCACAAGGACCGGCAAATTCATCCGCGTCGTCAGCCGCGTGTAGAGCGAGTCCGGCGCGAGGTCATACCTCACGGGCAGCAGTCCCTCCACTCCGGCGACGGTGGACGCCACATTCGAGGTCGCAGGCACCGCCGGGTCCCACACGACGAGGCCCTTGTACGAGCGCCGGAACCGCCGCAGCAGCGTCTCCACGTCGGGCGCGACGGTGACGCGGGAGTCGCGCAGCCAGCCGTCCTCGCCCTGGAGCCAGCCGAACCAGAAGCGGTCGGTGTCCACGCCGAATTCGTTCGTATAAAAGAGGTACAGGCGCGGCGAGCGGCGGTTGACGAGGCCCTGCAACGCGGCGAGGAGGTGCATGGTGTCCCACGCGCGGGACGCCTGCGCGGGGTCGGCGGTGACGGTGCGGCGGAGGGCGGTCGCGTCGTACGTCACGAGGGCGACGGGGGATATGCGCGACGGCGTCGGCTTTAGGGCGGCCAGGGAGACGGAACTTCCGGCGAGAGCGGCGACCAGCAGAGTCATTCCTATCGGTGAAAGCGTCACTTCCTGACTCCTGTCAGCATTAGGGCAGACTTAGGTTTTACCTCGGACTTCTTCAGAACTCCGAGGGATACTCCGGTCGCCCGGATAGTCAGCCCCTGAAGCGTCACGTCGCCGCCTATCGCGCTCCCCTGCGGACGCGGCAGGAGAACCAGTTCCTCCCCGGCGTTCAGCGTCACCATAAGAGGCGGCAGGGGCGTCGCGCGGTCTCGCGTCAGCGGCGTCGAAGCGATCTCTTTCACGGCATCGTCTGTCTTCTTCAGGAGGGTGAGGCGCACCGCAGTGTCGCCGTCCCACAGTTTGAGGAGCGCGCTTCCCCGCACAGTGAACTTCCCGGTTTTCGGCGCGATGAAAGTCAAACCGGCGATGCGCTCGGCGGGAGGCGTCCCCGTCGCGGCGCGAAACTCCATGCGAACTCCGCTTTCGGTCAACTCCGCCTTGGGCTGGTCGCCGGAACCGTCGCTCGCGGGTTTCCACCAGGCTTCGCGCCACAGGAGCGGGTGGTAGTTCGCCGGGTTCATCGGGTCGGGCGGCCAGACCTGATCGAGGCGCCAGACCGGCCGTTTCCCCCACAACGCAGGGTTTCCCTCGGTCTTCCCCTCGGCTCCCCCCGACCACGTATACGGGAGGCGGAAGAGGGCGCCGTTCTCGCTCACGAAGCCGACGCGCTGGCGGTCGAGGGGACCCAGCTCCGCCGCCCAAGCCTTCCCGGAGGCTTTGTCGGTCGTGTAGAGGAAGACGGGACGCCCGTTCTTCGGAAGGAAGAGGGTTTTCCCCTTCAATGGACGCGCGTTTCCCATAATGTCCTCCGCCACGACGTTCGCCACGGGGAGAGCCAGAGAAACATCGGCGGTCACGGCGGAATCGGCGTAAGCGATGCAGACTCCCCGGCCATTGCGGAGGTCCTGAAAGATGCAGAGACTGGCGCCCGGGGGGCGGACCCAGGCCACGGGTTCGCTGAGGCCGATATGGTGGATGAGGGTGTTCCAAGCGCCCACGAGCGGCGTCGGGTAGTTGTAATAGTCCCAGAGCATCGTCCCCGGCCCGGCGTAGTCCCAGAAACTCATGCCGTGCTCCTCGTAGCCGGTGTGGAACAGGATCGTCTTGTCCTGCCCCGCAACGGTCAGCTCGGCAAGGGAGGAGACCATCGCGTTGGCGCTTTGGGCGGCGTTCAGATGGGTGAGGGCGACGGCGGGTTCGTCCACGGCGGTATTGGTGTAGGCCCAGCCTTCGTTGAACCAGATTTGCAGGTGACTTGCGCCGAGGGCTTTCAGGCGGGCACGCATTCGCTGAATGTCGGCGCCGGTGGAGAGTCCGCCTTCGTGATAGTCGTGCCATGAGATCACATCCACATACCGCCCATGATCGCGCCGGAGCCAACGTTCATTGAGACCGCTGGGCACGGAATAGACGTTGTCCACCATGACGATGGCGTTCGGGGCAGTCTGTTTGATGAGGCGCGCGGTGCGCGTGGTGAAGCGAGCGTATTCGTCCTGATAGTTGTCCCACCGATCAAACTCCGGCTCATTCTCAATCTCGAAGATGACCGAGCGGTTCCGGTAATGCTCCACGCTGGCCACAATGTACCGGTCCCAGGCGGTTTTCACAGTGAGGTCGTCCCAGCGGGGATCGCCGGCGGGCCAGCGCATATCGCGGGGGAGCGGATTGCCGCCTTCGTCCATAATCCACTTCGGCCAGCCGTACAACACCAGGTCGGCAGAAATACCGAGGGATTCGAGCCGGTCCAGTTCCCGGTCAAACCAGTGGAAGGTGTCGGGTGTAGGCTGGCTATCCTGCCATTTGGTGTGAGGGTACCACCGGCTCCACGCCATGCCGAGGCGAGCCGCAAGCTGCGCAGAATGCGGACCAAAGTACGACGCGCCGAACCGTTCCCGCGAGTCGGGGCGCGTCGCGGCCTTCGGATACGGCAGCGAGGCCAGAGGCAGGTCCGACCTGTCCAGGATACGCCCGTTCTCCAGGACGCTGAAGCGGGTGAGGACCATGCCCGTTGCGGAGAGCTTCATCGGGACGGTTTGGGTGATCGTATGGCCCGGCGGCAGGGTGACGATGCGCTCCACGGGCGCGGTAATCGGCTTCACGCCTTCGTAATCCATCACGCGCCACTGGAAGGTGACGCGCCGCGTCGAATTTCCCGGATTATACGCCGACCCGACGAGCCGCACGGTTGCCCCCTTCCCGAAGGTATTCCCGGAGGGAGCGGTGTAGCCAGGGAGGTCCGGAGTCTCCAACTGCGCTTCGATGGGACGCCACGGGAGATAACCGTCCACGCCCGCGCCCGCGCCGTACGCCACGGTCACGGCGTCGAGGTACAGGGGCTGATCGGCGTCCCCCAACTGGACCATATAGGTGGGCCGGGGCCAGAAGCCGGTCTGCGGCCCATGCGGCGTGAAGGTGGCGGAGAACCGTTTCCATGACGTTCCCACGGCGAGAGGATGCTTCGCCTTAAGGCCCCAGGTCTCTCCGCGCTCCACGCCAATTTCGCGGGCGGCGGGGGTGATCTGCCAGCCCATCGTCGTCGGCGCGACGGCTTTGGCGGAGAAGGAGAGGGTCACCGGGCGATCCGGCGCCAGGAGGAAGGCCGCGCTTTGGATCACGCCTTTGGGGACCTTCAGGCTGTAGTCGCCGTCCGCCGCGTTCCCTTGCACCAGGGGATCGGCTTCGGTCTCGAACCAGTAGCGCCGACCGCCTTCAAACGAGCCGTTCCGCAACAGGTTGGCGGAGTTGACCGGAGAGGCGCTGGGAGCAGATTGAGCGCTCGAAGCGGCTAAGTCCCATGGCGCAGCGAGGAGGCATGCGCCCCCTATGACGGCAAGACGAAACAACCGGAGCATGAGTAACTTCATGCGGATACACCCTTTCGGTGTGACCGAGGGATGACCTGAGCGCAATGAGTTAGCCTCCCACCATAAGGCGCATGGTGTCGCGGAGGGCGGAGAGAGCCGATTCGGCGCCGGCTAGGCGCTCACGGAGACCCTGAGCCTGCTCCTCGGCGTGGGCGCGGGCGGCGATCTCGGCGGCGAGCTGCGTTTGCGCCAGGCCGAACATCTCCATCAGCTGCGCCCGCTCGGCCCCACCGGTCTCCGCCTGGGCTTCCACTCCAGCGAGGGCCTCCGCCAGGTCCCGGGCCTTCGCCTCGGCATCCAGTGCGGTCGCCTCCCACCGTTGCGCTTCAGTCGCCTTGAGTCGCGCGGCGCCTTCCGCTTCGGCCAGCCGTTCAGCGAGGTCGGCCCCGGCCTCCTGGGTGCGTCGCGCGGTTCCTTCCGCCGCCTCCAGGGCCGCGCCAAATATCTCCCGCGCCACGGCTTCCTCCGCGAGGCGCACGGTCAACGCCTCCACCGCCGCCTCGGCCTCCAGCAGGCGGTCCTGTAGCGCCTGTTCGGCCAGCCTGGGACCCTCAGCGGCGGCGGAGTCGGCGTTCCGTTCCGTCAGCAGGATTTCGAGCTGCCCCTGCCGCACGAGCATCGCTTCATGCCGTTCGAGCAGGGAGTGATACAAATCCGCGGGAACGATGTTCGACAGGCGATTGGCGCGACCACCCTGTAAGGAGGCAGGATCAGCGTCGGCGATGGAAGGTGAGTCCTCCGGCAGCCGCACGCGCCACTCCTTCCCAAATTTACCCTGCACCTTCCACGATTCGATCTCGCCGCGCTTAATGAGGCCGCGCAGCATCTTCTCGGTGACGCCGAGGCGAATCGCCGCGTCCCGCACGGTGAGGGTGCCGCCGGGGGAGGTCAGCCCTTCGGGGGAGGTCAGCCCTTCGGGGGCGGGGGGGGAAGGGTCGGCGTTGGGGGCGTCGTGGGCCGTGTCCTGCGGCGCCTCAGGTGTTACCTGTGGGGCCATGGGCGTTCTCCTTTCAGTGTGTCACGGGGGAAGAGGGTCTTCTCCTGTATACCACAGCGCCCTCGCGCTTCCCTGCGTCAGTGCTATGGCCATTATGAAGTGCGGAGCCGATGTTCCTGCGATGGGCGTCCTGTTTGGGAGTCCGGGAACTCATAACGCCGTTGAGCGCGTTACTTACCTGAAGGATGCTGATGAATGACGCCTCCCGCTCTCTTTGCTCCCGCGCTCTGAAAGTAATCCATGGAAACCGTCCCCAAACCGATTTTTTACGATGAACGCGGGCGCCGCTGGCCCGTCATCCTTCGCGCGTCCGCCGTGGTGGTCCTCGTCCTCAGTGTCCTGGGCTTCCTCTTCTCGATCAGTATTGTCACCGTTCCCCTTCTGCCTTCCTTCAAGCGGCCCGCGCTCCCCTTTACACCTGATCCGTCCCATCCGCTTGTGGTGGGATCGCGGGAGAAAGAGGTCCGCGCCTACGCCCTCGCGCGGGACAAGCGACGGCTGGACAGCGTGCGCGCCGCTCATCATCCTGAACAACCTGTCCGCGCTCACGCCAGGGACCGCCGGGCCTTCTCCGTGGTCGCCGGATTTTACGTCAACTGGAACCCGTCCAGTTACGCCTCTCTGACGCGGCACGCCGACGCGCTGACTCACCTCATCCCCGAATGGATGCACCTGAGCCAGGACGGCGAGGGGATCACTACGGAGGAATCGGGGAAGGTCATCGCTTTCGCCGCCAAACGCAACCTGCCGATCATGCCTCTGCTCAACAACGCGGCAGATGAAGACTGGAAAATCCCTCGCATGCATCACCTTCTGGTGACGCCCAGGGCGCAGGACGCCGTCATCGCGCGCGTCACCGCCTTTCTCCTTCGATACCATTTTCGCGGCCTCAATCTTGATCTGGAGGGCGCGCCTCCCGAAGACCGGGATGCGATGACGCGCTTTGTCACCCGGCTGGCCGACACCCTGCACCGGAACCGCCTCCTCCTGTCGCAGGACCTCCCGGTGGACGATCCCGCCTACAATGTCGCCGCGCTGGGTCGAGTGTGCGACTTCGTGATCCCCATGCTGTACGACGAGCATGAGACGACCGGGGGCGCGGGACCCATCGCGTCACAGGCGTGGTTTGAGCGTCAGGCCCGCCTCATCTTTTCGCAGGTGGAGGCGGACAAAGTTGTCCTCGGCCTCGGTTCCTACGGCTACGACTGGCTGAGAGGGAAGACCAAAGGGGAGGCCGTGGATTACGAGGATGTCATGCTGGATGGACGCGACAGCCAGGATGACATTCACATGGACCCCGCCTCCCTCAATCCCACCGTCTCCTACGACGATGAGAACGGCGCCTTTCACGATGTCTGGCTCCTCGACGCCACCACCCTCTACAACGAGCTGCTGAGTCAGCGGCCCGCTCAGCCTCTCGGCGCCGCCCTGTGGGTTCTCGGCTCGGAAGACCCCAGCCTCTGGAGCTTCTTCCATCGCAATCATCTGGCGCAACAGCCGGAACCACGCTCGCTGGAACGAGTCGCCTTCTCCGAAGAAGTCTCGCAGCAGGGACGGGGGGAACTACTCGATGTGATCTCCCTGCCGCAAAGCGGTCAACGGACGCTTCAAACCAATGCCCAGGGTGTTATCACGGGTCAGACCTACGATCAGTACCCGACGCCGTTTTCCGTCCGCAACTATGGCGACCAGCCGAGGTCCATCGTCCTCTCCTTCGATGACGGGCCGGACCCCATGTGGACGCCGCAAATTCTCGACATCCTCCACCGGTATGGCGTCCCGGCCACTTTCTTCGTCACGGGCGCGAACTCGGAACGATATCCCGACCTCGTGCGGCGCGAGTACGCCGAAGGTCACGAGATCGGCAATCACTCCTACTACCATCCCGACCTGTCGGAAGTCGGCTCCCTCCGCGAACAGCTGGAACTCTCCGCCACCCAGCGAGCGATTGAGACGATCACCGGCCACTCCACGCACCTGTTCCGCCCCCCGTTCAGCGTGGACACCACTCCGCGCACTGCCGAGCAGATTGAGCCGCTCTACCTCGCCAAACAACTCGGCTACATCACCGTCGGCTCCAATGTGGACCCCAACGACTGGGCGACCCCCGGTGTGGAACAAATCCTGTATGGCGGGCGACCAGGGCCGACCCTCTCCGACAACGCGCAGGACGTGACGAGCATCGACGGCGTCTTCCCCACGCTGTTCAAACTGGCCAAAGAGCCGGGCGCGGACGCCTTCCACATCATTTTGCTCCACGATTCCGGCGGAGACCGAAGTCAGACCGTGGCGGCGCTGCCCCGCATCATTGAGATATTATTACGCCGAGGGTATCGCTTCACCACCGTGAGCGGCCTGATGGGGAATAAAACCCGCGACGCGCTCATGCCCCCGCTCTCCCCGAAGGAGGCGGTTCTCATCGGGGCGGATCGCGCATGGTTCGACCTGATCTACAAGACGCAGGCCGCGCTTCAGACGCTCTTTCTCGTGGCGTTGGGTCTCGGCGTGGGACGCGTCCTCTTCGTGATGCTCCTCGCGTTCCTTCAGAGGCAACAGGCGCGGAAGCAGCGATTCACGCCGGGGTACCAGCCGAGCGTTTCGGTCGTCATCGCGGCGTACAACGAGGGGAAAGTCATTGCGCGGACTCTTCAGGCGCTGCTCGCCAGCCCGTACCCCGACCTTCAGGTGATCGTGGTGGACGACGGCTCCCGTGACGACACGAGCGAAGTCGTGGAGCGGGAGTTCGCCCAGGAGCCTCGCGTCACCCTCCTCCGCAAGGCGAATGGCGGCAAGGCGTCCGCGTTAAACCTGGGTCTGACCTCCGCGACCGGGGAGATCATCGTGAGCCTCGACGCCGACACCCTGTTCGCGCCGGACACCATCCCTCTGCTCGCTCGTCACTTCGAGGACCCGCAGGTCGCGGCGGTCGCCGGAAACGTGAAGGTGGGCAACCGGATCAACCTTTGGACGCTGTGGCAGAGCCTGGAATACATCATCAGCCAGAATTTTGACCGCCGGGCGTACTCCGCCCTCAACTGCGTGACCGTCGTCCCCGGCGCGGTGGGCGCGTGGCGACGCCGGGCGATGGAGGAAGCGGGCGGCTATCTCCCCGACACGCTGGCCGAAGACACGGACCTGACCCTGCGGGTGAGGCGGCTGGGCTACCGGATTGAGGCTGAGAACGACGCTCTCGCCTGGACCGAGGCGCCGGACACGCTCGTCACGCTCTCCCGGCAGCGGTTCCGATGGGCGTTTGGGACGCTTCAGTGCCTCTGGAAGCACCGGGACGCGCTGTTTCGCCCCCGCTACGGCGCGCTGGGGATGGTGGCGCTCCCGACGATGTGGCTATTCCAGATCGCGTTTCAGGCCCTGTCCCCGATTGTGGACCTCACCATCCTCTGGGCGGCGCTGAAGGGCAATCTCGCCACCGTCTTCTACTATTACGCGCTGTTTCTGTTCGTGGAGACGCTGGGCGCCTGGGTGGCTCTGCGGATGGATCGGGAGAATCCGCGACTGCTGCTCTGGATTTTCTGGCAACGGTTCGCTTATCGGCAATTGATGTATTATGTGCTGGCCCGCAGCCTCTTCACGGCGATCCGAGGCAACCGCGTCGGATGGGGCAAGCTGGAACGCAAGGGCACGGCCGAACAGCCCGCGACCGGCTGAGGAACCCTTGCGACGCTCCGAGCGGTAAAAACCGCTGCAACACCCACACGAAACGCGCCTGCGCGGGTTAGAAGGCGCTCGTTGTCGAGTTGCTGAAGCGCTCGTTTGCGGCGTCTTTCTACGGGGAGGAAGTCGGCGAAGGCCGACTTCGTGCGGTCGTTGCAGCGGTTTTAACCGCCCGTACACTCAGGCGCTCCAATGAATGAACCTTGGCGAACCAGGGTGGCGCGTTGATTTCGTAACGGAATTGTATCAACCTAGGGAATCAGAGATGCATGGCGGCGCGCCACTCGTCCGGCCTCTCCTTGTGAAACATGGAACACTGTCGCGCCTCTCCCACGCCGCCGGTCGTCTCGCGGAGGGGGAAGCGCCGCTCTCCCCGGTTCAGGAGTTTGCGCCAATGGCTTTGGAGATCATGCGAGACCCGCGAATCCGCGCGGTGCCGTATCGGGATTTAATCCCCGTGTCTCGCTGGGAAGTCTGGAAGGAACTGCTGCTCTGCTTCCCATGGATTGGGATCGGGCTGGTTCTGGCCCATTTCGGCTACTACCTCCTCGCGCTCCCGTTCTCGTTCATGTTCTTCCTCACCGGGCTGCGGGTCGTTCACAACGCCTATCATTACGCCATCGGCATCGGCAAGGCGCCCACCGAATGGGTGATGTACCTCCTTAGCGTCACCATGCAGAGCTCCATGCACGCCCTGCAACTGACGCACCTGCACCACCACAAGCATTGCATGGATGACGAGGACGTGGAGGCCGCCAGCGCCCGCATGGCCGGGTGGAAGGCGCTCCTCTTCGGGCCGATGTTTTACTGGATGATTCACCGCAAGGGGATCGAACTGGCGCGGCCCCGGCAGAAGCGCTGGATCGCCTTCGAGTTGGGGACGCTCGCCGTCTGGCTCCCGCTGGTCCTTTTCGTCTTCCACAGCCCCGTGCTGATCTATCACGTCATCGCCATGACGATTGGGCAGTGCCTTACCGCTTTCTTCGCCGTCTGGACCGTTCACCACGACTGTGACCGGGAACACTACATCGCCCGGACGTTGCGGAATCGGTTCAAGAGCGTGATTGCGTTCGACATGTTCTTCCACCTCGAACACCATCTGTTCCCCACGGTGCCGACGTGTCACCTGAGCGAACTCTCGAAGCGGCTGGACGACCACGCGCCGGAGTTGAAGCGGTATCAGGTCTATTAGCGGCGCCCTTACTCGCTTATGGTAACACCTCGGTCAAACCAAGGTCAGCCCTCACCTGAAACACAGAAAAGCCGGTGAAAACGGCGAGGCGTGGCAAACGCTTCGGGAGGCCGTTTCAACCGGCTTTGCTTTGGGGGCGGGGCGAGGTGGAATCGCCCGGCGCTCTTTATCCTTGCGAGGTCGTGAGTGGCGCGGCGCGACACCGCTCGGCAAAGAAGTCCGCGATCCTGCGTGAGCCGTACGCCGGCGCCACGAAGTCGTCCACCAGAATATCGGCGATGAAGGTGAAGAGGTTCCCGACGCGTGGGCTGATCGGCCGCATCAGCAGTCCGGCGGTTTTCAGCGCGGAGACCGGCACGGGAATGAAGCGCCCCTGTTTGCCGACAGCCGCGAAGGCGAGTTCCGCGATCTCCCGCCGGGTGAGGGCTTCCGGGCCGCCCACGTCGCGCTCGCGGATGTCGTCGTAGAGGGCGTCGGCGCAGACTTCGGCGAGATCGGCTTCGTGGATCGGATTGGTGCGTGGCGTCCCGTTGGCGAACTGCGGCATGAGGCCCCGGCTGGCGACCGTGAGGATTTCGAGCATCGCCTGAAAGAAGCCCGTGGGCCGCAGCACCCCGTAATCGAGGCCGCTTTCCCGAAGAACCTCCACCACCCGCTCATGGCCCTGCACAAAATCCATGTGCGGCAGCCGCTCCGCCCCGAAGACAGAGACGTAGACGAATTTCCTCACCTTCGCCTGGACTGCGACATTCACCAGATGGGTGTTAGCCGGAGTGTCGAGGCGCGTAAAAGTGGCGCGACCGTAACGCGGCATGGGAATGACGCTCGCGCCCATGCAGGAGAAGACGCGGTCCACGCCATCGCAAACGGTCGTCAGCGTCTCCGGTCGGAGGGCATCGGCGACGCGGACCTCGTCCACCACGCCGGACAGAGCCGCCAGGCGCCGAGGGTCTCGCCCCATGGCGATCACATAATGGCCGCGCTCCCGCAGCGCTCTCGCCGTCTCCCGGCCCAGCGAGCCGGTGGCTCCGGCGATCAGTATACGGTCTCCCATGCTCTCCTGTCCCGTCCTCCGCGCGTGAGTTCCACGGGATTATGAGACGCAGAGGCGGGAAGCGGCGAGGGTCCCCCTCCGGTTATCGGCCTTATAAAACTGTTCCAGCCTTATCGGCGCTTCAGGGCTTCATCAACGGTGAGCGCCTGGGTGAAGTTGAACGGCAAAAGTCATCCCACCGCGCTCGGCGTCATCATGGGCGAAGCTGCGGATGACGAGCCGGAGGGGAACGTCCGGCCCATCCGCGCGCCGGGCGCGACAGAGTTGAATCGAGTCAGTGCATCCGCTGAGCGGCCTCGCGGGTGCGTTTTTTGTACCCCTCCACACCGGCCTGAAGGTAGGTCAGCTCGCGTGACGGGTCGAGAGTATGGTCGTCGCTCAGGTCGAGGTTCTGGAGCTTGCCCTTGACGGCGATGGTGTCCATCAACAGGCGGAAGAGGCCAAACAGGTTTACGGTGTCACGGCGGGCAACGCGCAGCATGAGGTTGGGGACGCCGTTCGCCGTGAGGTCTTCGCGAGTGCCGGTGAGCGACGCGGCCTGCACCTGCGCCATGCCGAGCCGCTCGAACGCCTCCATCTCGCCGCCGATCCCGGTATCCCCCGGAATGTCGAGGTCTTCCCCAAGGTCATCCCAGCCGACGAAGAGGACGACTTTGTTGCGCGGCCCTCGCACGATGCCGTTGAGGATGCTGTGGTTGCCGGTCGGGCCAATGACCGGGAGCACATCCATACCCGCGCCGCGTTCCTGAATCGATTCCGAGTAGAGCTGGAGGAACCATTCGCCGAGGGTCTTGTCGGCGGTGTAATTGTAGAAGACGAGCGTGGAGCGGCGACCCCAGACTTCCTGAAGGTGAAGGCGCTTCGCCAGCTGGAAGGCGAGATTGCCCGAATCGTCCCACGGGAGGAAGAAGCGGTCGTCGGCCCACGACACTCCGGCGATGGCGTCGTGGAGGCGGGCGGCGGGGTCCGGCGCGGTAAGGAGCGCGGGCAGAAGTCCGACCTCGGTAATCCCGCTGAAACGACCTCCCACACCGTCGTGAATGGGGAGGATGCCCATGAACGGTTGCGTCTCGTTCATGCGGAACAGGACACTCTTCTCGTTCATGCCGGTGATGGCGACGAATTGCGAGCGCCAATCCTCCACGCCGGCCTTCTTCATCCGTTCGGCGACAATGAGCGCGGCGGCGATGGTCTCGCCCGTCGTGCCGGACTTGCTGATCACCACAACGACAGTATCGCGGAGGAGGCCATTGGAGCGGAGCGCGTCGAGGACACCGGAGAGCGATTTGGGGTCGAAACTGTTGCCTGTGAAGTAGAGGCGAGGAAGGTTATCGCGCCCTTCGGGAGGGAGCTCGTTGTAATAGGGATGATCCAGGACATCGTGGATGACCCTTGCCGCCAGGTCAGACCCACCGATTCCCACAACAACAACGGCCTTCGCCCGGCCCCGCACGCGCTGCGCGACTTCGAGGATGCGACGCTGGTCCTCGGCGCGGGTGTGAGTGACGCTCCAGAGGCGCAGATGCTCGGCGAGAATCGCTTCGCCCTGGGCGCGCTCGTCGCGGAAGAAGGCGTGGAGAGCAGCCAGCCGGTGATCCAGCTCACCCATGAGTTCGGGGCTGAGGACCGGGTTGAGGCGTTCGGCTTCAAGCGTGACGTCGAGGCGAATATCGGGAACGGGTGAGGAGGTATCGGGCATGGGTTGACCTCGCAGGAGAAAGATGCGGCGGGACACATACCGATTGTGTCGCCATCACCGGGGCGCGAACAACCCGGCGGCTCACTCCGGCGGGCGCAGGATAGGTTCACCCCTTCCCGGTCTTCGGAGGCGCGGCGACCCTCAGGTCCGGAGTGACCTGCCGATGCGAGCGAAGGCCCAGCGTGCAAGGGCGCGGCGACCCTCACGGCGAAAGAGTGGAAAGAGTTTACGACTCCCGGTCGGGCGACCGGCCATTCACACTGTATCTCATGCTTCTCCCGGAATTCCTCGTGACTCCTCCCATGCTCTATCCCATCCGCGATACTAATCCTGAACCAGGCGACTCCTCGCCGGCATCCGTGAAGCGTATGAAACCGGCGCAACGGCGCTTCTTTGAGGAGGAAGGGGCCGCATCTCCTCCCGCCGCATCCGCCGGGGTCTCTCCACATGAGTCGGCGCCTACAGAGGCCGATCTGCACAGGGAGGCGCCCGACATCACGCCTTCCGTCGAAGTCGTGGAGTTGGACAAGCCTTGCCTGACGACGGACGCGACATCCGGGACGACGGACGCAGAGGTGTGGGTGCGGCTGGCACGCGCCGACCTGAGCGCGCGGCGTCTCCTGCGGCTGATCGATCGGTACGGCGGCCCCGTCACCGCCCTGGGCGCGACTTTGGCGGAGTTGCGGGAGCTGGGATTGAGCGCGCCGGTCGCCGAGCGGTTTGTGGCGTCGGCTCACGCCCCCCTGAAAAGTGAGATGGCGGCCCTCCGCAGCCTGGACATCCAGGTGATTCCGTACACCGATCCCGATTACCCGGCGGCCCTGAAGACGATCCATGACCCGCCGGTCGTCCTCTTCGCGCGGGGAGACCTCCTGCCCGCCGACGAGTTTTCCGTGGCCATCGTGGGTTCGCGGCGCGCGACGGCGTACGGACGCGGGGTCGCCGAGCGGCTGGCGCGGGAGCTGGCGGAAGTGGGGTTCACGGTGGTGAGCGGGTGCGCGCGGGGGGTGGACACGGCGGCGCATCACGGGGCGCTGGCGGCGGGCGGGCGGACGATTGCGGTCCTGGGCTGCGGCGTGGACGTGGCCTATCCGGCGTCGAACCGGGGCCTGATCGAAAAGATCACCCGAAGCGGCGCGGTCCTCAGCGAATTCGCGCCAGGGATTCAACCGGACGGCTGGCGCTTTCCCGCGCGAAACCGGATCATCAGCGGCCTGAGCAAAGGGGTGATCGTCGTCGAATCACCGGCGAACAGCGGCTCGATCATCACGGTGAATTACGCGCTGGAGCAGGGCCGCGAGGTGTTCGCGGTGCCCGGATCGGTGGAGAGCGGCCTCAGTTCGGGCTGTCATCGGCTGCTGAAGGAGGGCGCCGGGCTGGTGGAGACGGCGCGCGACGTGCTCGAAGCGCTCGGCATGACCGACCTGAAGCCCAGAGCGGACGCCGCCCCCGCGCCCGATCTCTCGCCGATGGAGGATCGGCTGCTCGACATCGTGGGATTTGACGGCAGGCCGGCTGACGACCTGATCGCCGAAAGCGGTCGCGCGCCCGCCGAAGTGAACGCCGCGCTGATGATGCTGGAGTTGCACGGCCTGGTGAGGAAGTTGCCCGGCGGGGCGTACGTGCGCGCGTCCCTGGTCCGCTAGGCCTGACCTGGATCGGCGAAGGTCCGACCTAATCCGCCACCTCGTCCGACCCAGGTTTGACCATTACAGGCCGTCGAGCGCCAGAGGAGGCCGTGCGCTCCTCAGAGCAGCCCGTGCGCTCCTCAGAGCAGGCCGCGCTCCGACAGTTCCATCCGCAGCATGTGTACGCGCTCGACCAGCTCGTTGCGGTCGTAGTTGTCGCGGTACTTCGCGGGGAGGAGGCGCATGGAGCTCGCTTCCAGCAGCGCGAGAATCTCCATGTATTCGATCACCTTATCGTTGCGCGCGGGGATGTAGTCCTCGGCGGCGGCGCGCAGGTCATCCAGCGTCACGGTCGTGTGTCCGGCGCGTCGGGCGAACCAGCGCGATTGCAGCGTGACCGCCTCCAGTTCGGCGGCGGAGTAGCCGCGCGTCAGTTCCACCACCGTGGAGAGGTCCTCGGCCTCCAGGTTGAGGTGATTGCGGACGGCGCTGCGGCGGATGACGGCTTCGGGGTCTTCGGCGGCGAAGAAGAAGGGGATTTTGAGGTCGCCGAGCCGCCCGGGGCGCTTGGTGGCTTCATCCATGATGTCGGGGCGATTAGTGGCCCACATCCAGAGGATTTGACCCCGGTAGGCGCTGTTGCCCTGCATCTCGCTAAACTTTGCCCAGATTCGCTGCGACACGCCCGAATCGCCCCGCTCGCCGCGCGACCCGAACGCCTGATCAATCTCATCCACGAAGACGACGACCGGCGCCAGCGACCGCAGCAGGGTCAGCACCCGGTCGGCGTTCTTCTCGCTTTCGCCCACGAACTTGTCGCGGATGTCGCCCAGTTTGAGGAACGGCAGGTTCGCCTCCTTCGCCACAGCGCGGGCGACCATCGTCTTACCGGTTCCCGGAGGTCCGACCAGCCCTACCCCCATTGGCGCTTCGTAGCGGCTGCCTTCCTGGAGGAGGGCGATCACTTCGCGCAGGTCCTTCTTGATCATCTCCAGCCCGCCCACAGCCTCCAGCCCGAAGGTCGGCTCCATCACTTCGAGGAGGCCGCCATACTCCTCGCTGAACATCTCATCCTTACGCTGGCGCACCATGGAGAGGGTGATCGGCTGCCCGCTCTGCTTCGACTGCCGGAAGAAACTCTGGATGCCGATGCGCGTCAGCCCGGCGGTGTGATAGGCGAATCGCTCCGGCGGCAGATCGAGGGTGGCGCCCTCCTGCGCGGCGTTGCGCTCGATGTACTGGAGGCGTTCGGCGGCGTCAGGGAACGAGATTTCCACGATGTCGAGGAGCGGGTTGCTGCGCAGTTCGGGATGAACGTCGTTCAGGTTCTTCGCCACGAGAATGACGACGTTATTGCGGCCCAGCAGGCGCGGATGTATGGACCAGCGTTGCAGGGTGGTGAGGCTGCGGCGGTCTTCCATGCTCATGGTGGCGAGGTCGTGTGGCGGGCAGATTTTGTCCACGTAGTCCAGCACGATGAAGAGGCGGTTGCGGAGTTCGATCAGTTTCTCGATGAGTGGCAGGGCGATGGCGGGGTCCTTGATGTGGTCGGGCCGCTCGGCGTAGAGGGCGGGCTGACTCATGCCGGAGGGTAGCGTGCCGAGACTCTGCATCGCCTCGATGAACGCCTTGAATTTGCGCTTCATCTCCTCGTTGGCGAACCCGATGCCTTCGCTCAGGTTGTAGGTGAGGACCATCTCCTTGCCGCCGGAGAGAGCGTCGAGGAGGAAGCGCCTCAGCCAGACGAACTCCCCCCGCAGGGGCACGAGATCAAAGACGTTGCCGTGGAGGAGGAACTGGCTCGCCTCTCCGGACTCATATTTCCGCTTCATCTCAGCGGCCCACAGGGGCAGCGCCAGGTCCGAGGCGCCATTCCCAGTCACCGGAGGGCTGACGGGGGGCGCGGCGACCGTTTCCGGAGTTGTAGGCGCGAAAGCCGCCTCCGTCACAACCGGGGAGGGCGCGGGTTCCGTCAGAGGCGTCACGGGCGCGGTCGCCGGAGGCTTCGGTTCGGTCGCCGGAGGCTTCGGTTCGACCTCGGCGGGCGGCGTCACGGGATCAGGAGCGGGAGAAGGCGGCGGGATGTCAGGCGTATCGGCCATAGGGTTACTCTTTCCGTGCGACAGGCATCTGAGGCGAAGACGGTAGACCAGTCTGATTATGGCGCGGATTTGCGCGCAGACCCCGCTCCCCGCTGAATCCGTGGCGAGGAGGGTCTGGGTGGAACTGATGGGAGAGGAGGCGGCTCCCGCACTCACCGACCGAAGAGCAGTCCCCCCAGGTTAGCCCGGCGTAAAGCCATCGCCAGAAGCAGCGTTGCCCCGGTCACCGCAACGGTCACACCGATCATGTGGAGCGCCAGACCGGCGACAGTCCCGTGGAACGGCGCGCGGGTGAACAGCGCCAGCAGCGCCGGGTGAATGAGGTAAATTTCCATTGAGTAGCCGCCGAGGAACGCGAGAGCCGCCGTCGCCGCGCGCCACCGGGTCGCCAGTCCCGCGCTCACCCCGAAGAGCCACAGGCACGCCAGCCCCGTGTAAATCCAATAGCCCGCCTGATACAGAAACGGGTTGACCGGCTGCTCCTGCGCCATCCGCATCGCCACCGGCGTAAACCCCGCCAGCGCGATCAGCGTCAGAGGCCCCAGTATCCAGCGGCTTCGCGGCCACCCGGCGCGGAACTCCGCCTCGTGGAACGCGATCCAGATCGCCAGCAGGATCGGCAGGTAGTAGGAGTACGCCATGACCCCAGGGTTGACCGTGTGCAGCGCCAGCTTATTCGCCCAGTACTCGCTGACCTGCAATCCCAGCGCGAGGAGAAACCATAAGGCGAGGCCGTCCCGCCGGCTGAGCGCCCAGCCACCGGTCTCGCGGACGGAGATGTACAGCACGCCGAGCAGCGCCACGAAACTCATTTCCTGAAACAGATGCCCCAGCGAGGACGCTCGCAACGTGAGCAGCAGGCTCGCCGAGGCGAACAGTTTCAGGCCGGTCGCCCCCGCGATCCACTTCCACGAGAGTCCCGTCTCCCGCTCACGGAAGCTGCGGACGAGATCGGGAAGGAAGATGTAAATCTGGAGAACGATGACCAGAAAGTAGAGGTGGAAGTTGGCCTTGCCATACAGGAGCCAGAACTCCCATCGGCTAATGCGCAGCAGGTCCCGCCGCGCGGTGATGCCGAGGGCCACGTTCCAAAGCGCGTAGAAGCCGGTCCAGAGGAGGTAGGGGACGAGGATGCGCGGGAACCGCTTCCGCCAGAAGTCGGCGACGGGCAGCGGGCGCCGCAGGAGGCTGCGAGTGAGGAGGAAGACGGTGAGAAACAGGAACGCCGGGACACAGAAGAGCAGCCCCCGGTTGAGGAAGGCGATCCCAAACCGCGAGGTGGAGCCGGGCATCGTCTGCCGCATGGTGGCGCCGCTGAAGTGATGAAGCAGCACCGCGAGAATCGCCAGCCCCTTGAAGACATCGAAGGCGGTATCTCGCGAGGGCGCGGACGCAGCGGCGCCGTAGGTCAGACCTTCGGGAGCGGCGGATGGAGCGGGCGGAAGCGGCGGCGTGTCCGGTGAAGTGGGGGGTAAAGTCACGGGTCCTCGGGGAGGGCGACAGGGGTGGGGTCCACTCCAATTGTTCACACAGAGCCGCTCAGGTCAAGAGGGGCGCTTTCTTTAAGGTCAACCGTCAGTGGTTGACCCTGACCCTGGCGGTTGACCCTGGCGGTTGACCCTGGTGGTTGACCCTGGCGGTTTTTCGGGCAGGAAACCGCGCGACGATCTCGTAGAGTAGCATCAGGTGAGGGGAGGTCGGTCCCCAGGGGTCGGCGGCGTCGCCTTACTGCCGTGTTGGCCGGCGTGCGCGCCGGGGGGAGAGACCAATGTCGAGCGTGCGAAGAGTGGATCAATTGTCGGTGTTTTTGGAAAATCGAGCGGGGCAGATGGCGCTGCTCTCCACCTGCCTGGCCGAAGCGGGCGTGAAGATTCAGGCCCTCTCCGTGGCGGACACCATTGAGCATGGGTTGGTGAGGCTGGTGGTGGACAACCCCGACGCGATCTGCCCCCTGCTCGACTCCAACGGCTTCAACTGCCTGCACGCCACCTGCCTGGCGGTCGAACTCCCCAACCGCATCGGCTCCGTCGCCGAGTTCGCCGATCAGCTCGCCGACGCCAATGTTAACATCCAGTATCTGTATGGCAGCGTCCTCCCCGATCACCCTTCGGCCCTCCTCATCGTTCGCGTCCTCGATCTCGACGCGGC
Organism: Armatimonadota bacterium; assembly: GCA_038240635.1. Taxonomy (GTDB): domain Bacteria; phylum Armatimonadota; class DTGP01; order DTGP01; family JAHWJO01; genus JBBRGS01. The sequence goes on along the minus strand of JBBRGS010000009.1, from coordinate 21,035 downwards.
GGAGGCGGCCCTGAGCGCGTGGGAGCCGTCCTGACACGGGCTTCGCGGCATTCGGACAGGGGGCGCCCCGGACGGAAGGCCGAAGTTCAGCGATCAGCGCCCCGCTGACTCCCTTTAGGGAACGGGGTTTGGGGGTATACTGTCCTTAAGACAGGAGGATTGGGAATCGTTCCCCGATCCATGCGCCTGAGAAGTCGCGTTGGGCTTCCTCTCTGCGAACCTTCCGAATGTGGGGTGTGTCAACCGTTCGGAAGCGTCTCAAAATGGATTTGAAGCATGGTTCCACCCCGCGCGTCCAATGGTTCGGAGGACCCTGAACATGTCGAAACGCCTTTATGGTATCGCTGGCCTCGTCATCGCCCTGAGCGCGATGACGGGGGCCTTCGCGGCTCCGCCGACCCGAGGACAGATCATGGCGGAGCGGCTGCAACGTCAACGCGACAGTCAACGCGACAGTCAACGCGACAAACAACGTGACGATCAACGCTCCGGCGCGAACGCCAATCCTCGCTTCTCGCGGAATGGGCGCGGCGACACGACCGTGCTGAATGGTTCCGCCCCATCCAACGACCCCGGCGCGGGACTCGGCGGACTGCAGAACGGCGGCTCCAACCGAGGCGCGCCGCGCTCCGGCGTCTTCATGCCGAACGGGAACACATCCCAATCGGGTGTCTTTACCCCAGGTGGTCAAACCTACGGTCAGACCGTCGCGCCGCGTTCCGGCCTCGATATGAGTCGCCCCGGCGCGGGAGAGCGCCCCGATCCGTTTGGCCGACGCAACGCGGGGAACCCCTTCCCTTCGAGCGGCGACAACGTGATCCGCAGCGACAACTCCGGCGGCCTCAACGACATTCTGCGGCCCCGGGGGCGGCGCGACGTCCCCTCCCGAACCTACGACGACCCGGTTTTCCCGGCGCAAACGACCCCCGAATCGCCCTCCACCAGCCTTGAAGAGACGCTGCGAGGCGCTTCAGGGGACAACGGCGCCGTCATCCGGTCTAACCGGAATGGAAACACCGTCCACGCGGGACGCGACGGCTCCAATCCCCGGCAAACCCGCACGCCGAACGTGATCCATGCGGGGCCGAATGGCGAGCGCGGTGGAAACGTCTTTGGCGATATCCTCCGCCCGCTCAACAACGATGATGACGTGACCATCGCCGGCCGCGTGCTGGGCACCAGCAGGCCGGTGGACGAGTACGGGCGCACTCGCGCGGGGCAGGCTCTCAACACCAACCCGCTCCCCTACCCCACTTATTCCGCGTCCGGGGACCGGCGTTCCGGGCGCAGCGGCGTCTACGTGTACAACTGGCGCAACGGTGACTACGAACGGTATCACGGGCGCTCCGGCAACGGCGGCTGGTATGTGGATGTCCTCGCGGGCACGCTGGCCTCCCGTCCCACCCATCGGTTCCGGCACGGGGCCGCGACGGTGAACCTGTTCTACTACCCGTACTACGTGCCCAACACGGTGGATTACGCCTACGCGACCTTCCCGTCGCCCTACTACTACTACAACTACGGGCCGAGCTACATCCCCAGCACGCGCGTGATCGTGGTGGAGAAGCCGGTCTACATCGATTCCAGCCGCGACGAGATCGGCGATGACGACTCCTACTACCTCAATCGCGCCACTCAGCAGGATGTCTCTGACACGCTGGAAGACCTCCGCAAGGCGTGGACGCTGGGCGACTCGGACCTGCTCCTGCGCCACGTCCGCAGCGAGGACGACATCCCCGTCTACCTGAAGGGGAAGTACCTGTACTCGCTGCCCCCGGACGATTACCGGGACCTGACGGCGGACGCGATGAAGAACACGACCACCATTGAGTTCCGCTGGCTGAACCTGGACCGGCGCAGCGATGATCAAGTCTACGCGAAGGCGCTGCACACGTTCAAGGACAGCGACGGGCAGCGGCGGGTGGTGTTCGCCACGTTCACCCTGGTGCGAATTCACGGCGCCTGGTGGATCGGGGATGTCGGGTCGTCCAGCGCGAATAACGACTAGCCCTTCCGTCCTGCGTTTCCCCCGGTCAGCGCGACGTAAAGGCGATCACAAAGAACCCTCGGCAAGGCTCTTCTTTCCCCCTTGGGAGAGGAGAGCCTTTTTGCATCGGAGCGGCTGGGAGAGGAGAGCCTTTTTGCATCGGAGCGCCACAGGCACCTGGCGCTGAAGGGAGGCAGCGCCTTCACCGCGAATGGAAACCGAGGAAGCCCCCGGCGTTCATGAGGCTGCGGAACCTGGCGCCTGGCTAGTCATCAACCCGTTCCGCGCGCTGCATGGCGTGGTTCTTCGCTCTCACGGAAGCGCCTCGTTTCCAGGAACGCGATTCCTCCGTGTACCCTGTGCGGCGGACGGCGCCGCCTTTCGAGCTATGCTTCATCGCCCTCTCTTCATCCCATTGGCTGGATTTCTCCTCGGAGCGCTGCTGGCCGGGGGGCTGGGGCCGTTCGCGGCGGGATTGGCGGCGATCTTCGTCGCGGTTGGTGCGCTGGCTCTGCTGGCGGCCCCCGGCGCGCGGTCGGGCTGGATCGCCACGGGCCTCCTCATGGCCGGGCTGGGCCTCCTGCGGGCCGAGTCCACGTCGGCGCCCTCCCGGTATGACCTGTCACGACTGGCGCCACCGGCCATCCCTCCCTCCTCCGGCTCGGTCAGACCTTTGAGGATTACGGTCATCGGTCGTTTGCTGGAGGACCCTCGGCCTTATCCGAACCGGCTGGCGTTCCCGCTGGAGATTGAGGGGGCAACCCTGGGGAATCGTTCATTACGGGTGAACGGGCGCGTTCTGGTCAACCTGTATCCCCCGCGCGCCAAGGAGGATGGCCGCCTCGCCACCGCCTCTGTTCCGCTCACGTACGGCGAGCGGGTGAGCGTTACCGGGCGGCTGAAACTCCCCTCTCCCACGCGCAACCCCGGAGAGTTCGATTACCAGGCGTATCTGGCGCGGCAGGGAGTCCATTGCCTGCTGCTGGCGGAAGAAGGCGCCTCCGTGCGGCGGCTGGAACCGGCGAAACTGTCGTGGATCGGGGCCTGCCTCGCGGCCAAACGCCGCATGAACGCCGCCCTCCGCGCCTCGCTGCCCGCCCGCGACGCCGATATGATGGCCGGGCTGCTCTTCTCCGAGCAGGGCCGCCTGCCGCCCGCCGTGCAGGACGATTTCATCACCACGGGGACGGTGCATCTGCTCTCCACCAGCGGGGTGCACGTCGCGGCGCTCGCCTTCGCGCTGCAGCTGCTGCTGGGGCCGTACCGCCGCCGCTTTAAGCGTCCGCTCGCCGCGCTGCTCATGGTGGCGCTGGTCGCGTTCGGCGTGATGGCCGGGGGGCGTCCCGCCGTCATGCGCGCGGTGATGATGGCCGCGCTGGTGTACGGCGCCGACCTCGTGGACCGGGAGGCGGACGGCATGAACCTGCTGTGCGCCGCCGCCCTCGCGCTCCTCTGGGCGAACCCGGCCAGCCTGTACGACCTGGGTTTCCAGTTCTCTTTCACGGCGGTGGCGGGCCTCATGCTGCTCACGCCGCGCGTGGAGGCGGGGATGGAAGCGCTCCGCCGTGTGTTGGCGCGGCGCGAATTGTCGGCTGCCACCAAGTGGGGCCGAGGCGTTCGGCAGGCGTTCTGCGCGTCGGTCGCGGCGGAACTGGCCCTGGCGCCGTTGCTGGCTTATCACACCGGCCAGGTCTCGCTCATCTCGCCGCTGGCGAACCTGATCGTCATCCCCCTCTCCGGGCCGCTCATCCCGACGGGGTTGCTTCAGGCGGCGGCGGGGCTGGCGTCGCCTTCGCTCGCGGGGATCACGGGCTACCCGGTAAGCGGCCTGCTGCGGCTGTTCGAGGGGGCGGTTCACGCCTTCGCCACCGTACCGGGAGCCATGTTCCACGTCTCGCCTCCGCCGGTCGCGTCCCTCCTGCTCTGGTACATCCTGCTGCTCGCATGGGCGAAACCGTGGCGCCGCTCCTCCAGAGAAGAGGACACGGAGACACGCCCCCGATTCGACAGGTTTGACCTGAAGGGATCGCCGTCCTTCCTCCCTCGCTTCGCCACCGTCCTGTTACCCGTTGGTCTGACCGGGGCGCTGCTCTGGGGAATGGGGCATCGCGGGCCAGGGCGACTCCGCATCACGTTCATTGATGTGGGACAGGGCGACTGCGCCCTCGTGGAGACGCCGGACGGCGCGCGGATGCTTGTGGACGGGGGAGGCGCCTACGCGCGCGCGGACGGGCAGCCCACCTTCGATGTGGGGGAGCGCACCGTCACGCCGTTCCTGCGGCATCAGGGGATTCGGCGGCTCGATGTCGTCCTCCTCACCCATCCGCACGACGATCACGTGGGCGGCCTGACCGCCGTCGTGGAGCATTTCGCGCCTCGGCTCGTCCTCGGCAACGGGGAGACCTCTTCCTCACCGGCGTTTCAGCGGTTCGCCCGCGCGGTGACGGCCCGGCGCATCCCGTGGCGCGCGGTGAAGGAGGGCGACCAGTTTCGGCTGGGCGGGGAGACGCGGGTGGAAGTCCTGGGGCCGGAGCCGCCCCCCTTCACCGGCACGCCGAGCGACGCCAACAACGACTCGGTGGTCCTGCGGGTGACGTATCGCGGTTTTCGCGCCCTCCTCACCGGGGACATCCAGGGTGAGGCGGAGGCGCGCCTCATGCCGCGCTTCGGGCCGGTGACGCTGCTGAAGGTGGCGCACCACGGCAGCCGCTTCTCCACCTCGCAGGCGTTTGTGGAGCGCGTGCGGCCACGAGTCGCGGTCATCAGCGTCGGCGTGGGCAACACCTTCGGGCACCCCGACCGTGCGGTTGTTAGGCGGCTGGAGCGCGCGGGGGCGTGGGCGCTTCGCACCGACCGGGACGGCCAGGTGACGGTAGAGACCGACGGCGCGCGCGTCTGGACGCGGACCTTCCTCCACGCGGCGGCGTCAGAGCCTCACAAAACGGCGGTGCCTCGCGCCCCGGGTGAAGGCGAGGAAGGCGACTCACCCGCTCAAGGCGCGGGTGTCAGGGTGAAGGCATCGATTCCGACGAGGTAGCCGGTCGCGCGGTTGTCCTTCCCGGTCACGCGCACGGTCAGGTCGTTGTCCCCGGCCTTCAGGGTCGCTTTGCCGAGAGGGATGGGGCCGGACGCTCGGACGCCGGGGTTGAACAGATTGTAGGGCAGGCCGGTGTCCGCGCCGTTGAGGGCGATCTGGATGATGCCGTAGTCGGGGGCCTGGGTGAAGTAGCCGGTGAGGGTGTAGTCTCCTGCCCTGGGCGCCGGAAGGGAGAGCGAGAGGGTTTCATTGGCGCGTTCCGGCTTCCACCAGAGGTGGGTGTCTTTGCTCCAGTCGTCGGAGTAGCTCGACATCGCCTGGAGTTCCACGGGGCCGTTGGTCGCTTTGGCGCCGGGGAGGAGCGCTTCGCCTTCCACGGCGTTCTTCAGGTTCATTGGCTCCGGCGGGCCGTACGGCAGGAGGTCGCCGGCGTTTTTGGGGAGGGGGGGAAACGGCGCGTGCGGCTCGGTCTGATACCAGTAGGCGACGCTGGCGTAATCGGCTTCGTGATCGTTCGCGTGGCCGTGTTCAATCGTGAAGCGGAGCGATTTCGTGAACGGGATGGGGTCCTCGATGTGCCAGCGGTAGGCGCTCACTCGCCCGCGCACGTCATCCTTGATGATGACGCCGTGGTACGGGGCGGAGTAGGTCCCCCGGTCAAAGTACCAGCCGCTGGAAAAGTAATCCTCGGTGCCGGTGCCGTTGATGGAAGGCTTCGTTTCGCCGTCCACGTACACCATTTCGTCGCCTTCGAGGAAGCCGAGTCCGGCGCCGTGGAGGTTTCGCATGAAGAGGGCGGAGCCGACGTAGTGGCCCTGCCCGGTCGCTTCGAGGAAGGTGTAGTTGCGGCCCGCGCGGGTCGGGTTCTCGCGCCGGTACTGGGCGTGGAAGTGGCGCATCGCCTTGGGGAGGCTTTGGTAAGCGAGGTAATCCACGTTGTAATAGAAGGCGTCGAGGCGGCGCTTGCTCAGGTTGGTGAGGGTCCATCGCGCCGACTTGTGGAACGGCATGGGCCAGTAACAGTTGTAGCCGCCGCTCGTCTCGTTAAGCGGCGTGGAGATGTAATCCACCTGCTCGCCGAATCCGACGCCGAAGAAGGCGCCGACAGGGACCTCGACGCTGGGGGTCGCCTCGCCGTCCCAGTACATCCGCAGGATGGCCTGGCTGTGGATGGCGACTTCGGCGCGGGGAGCAATCGTGACCCAGAAGCGGCGGATGACTCCGGCGCCCTTCGCGTCGAGGAGGGTGATGGTTTCGCCGGGAGCGACGCCGCGCGCGTCTCCGTTGCCGCCGGAGCGGTCCCAGCTGCCTTCATGGCGGGCGACGCCGGACTGCGGGAGGGCCAGCCCGGCGAGGGGACTGCCCAGCGCGGCGGAGGGCGGGGCGCCCTGGGCGTGAGCGCCGCTTCCTAGGAGCGCGAGTCCGATACTGAATCCGAGCAGCGTGAGGAGTTTCAGGTTCATCAGGAGGACCTCAAAGGCGCGCGTCAGAGGGAGATGAGGCGGGGGAGAGTCCCCGGCGGGAGAGGGACAGCGCCGGTGTCAGGAGAGTGGGAAGTGGGGGGCCGCGCCTCGCCTCGCCTCGAAACGCCTCGCCTCGCCTCGAAGCGCGAATGACGCGGACGGAACGTCGCGGTGAGAGAGTGGGCGCGCGTCACCGCCTGAGCGTCATGGCCACGCGGGTCAGGGTTCTATGACTCCGTTTCCAGAGGCGGGATTTGTCGGAGGGCGTTGGTGATGTCGGGCGCATCGCCGACGCGGACCAGCGCTTCCGCCGCCAGCCCCACCGCCGTCGCCGCCGGAGCCTGCGCGGGGAGGCGCACGTGGGTGAAGAACCGCCGCAGGGCGCCGATGAACGCCTCATTGCGCGCCCAGCCGCCGATGACCGCCACTTCATCCGGGTGGGGCTGGCCGAGGACGCGCGCGGTGGCGGCGATCTTCTCCGCGCAGGCGGTCGCCGTCGTCCCAATCACCGCCGCGAGGAGGCGGTCGGGGTCCGGGCCGTATCGCTCCCGGAGGGTGTGGAGCGCGGCGGTTTCGTCGGCGGGGAGGCGGCCGGCCTCAAACGGGTCGGGCAGTCCTGCCTCCAGATGGTCCCCGGCGCGGGCGGCGGCCTGGGGGAAGGTGTATCCGGCGTGATGCACCACCGCTTTATAGGCGCGGCCCAGCATAGCGACGTTGGTGATGGCCGACAATGAGGCGCCATACCCTTCGAAGGCGATGCCCGCGCGATACGCTTCCGGCGTGGGGTCCATCGCGGCGACCTGGCAGGCCGTGCCGATCCATGTGCCGGTCCAGATCACCCATGGGCAGGCGGAGTAGCCGACCATGCGCGCCGGAACGCTGTCGTGGGTGACAGGCATCACGACCGACCCGCGCGACGTATGCGGCGCTTCCGTTTCCCCAAACACGCGCCACGGGGCGAGCTTATCGGCGAGGCCCGGCAGCCCGGTGATAGCCTGGCAGACGGCGCGGCCTTCGCCGGTGAGGCCCTGGTCCTGAAGCATGACCGGATCGTGGGCGCGCTCGCCGCAGAGCAGGGCGGTGAGAGAGTCGGAGAGGGGGACGACGGCGGCGGCCCGCTCCAGGAGGCCGGGATAGCGATCCTGAACCGCGAGGAGCTGGGCGTAGGGCTGGAACGCCGCGACATTGGCGCCGCCGGTGCGCCGGTAGAGGGTTTCGGGAGGGATGAGGGCGGTGGCGCGCTCGATGAAGCCGCCGTCCATCACGCCGCGATAATGCTGTAGGGGGAAGGCGTCGGCGTGGCCGTCGGCGTCGAGGAGGGCGAGATCGGCGCCGGGCATGGCGAGGGAGAGAAGGTCATCGGGTTCGGAGCGGGCGACGAGGGCGTCCAGTTGAGCGCGCAACCAGTCGCGGGGCCATTCGATTCCGGCGGAAACGTCGCCGATCCAGGGGATGTCGGCGTGATGGACCTCGCGCGCGCCGGAAGGGGAGAAGCGCGTGACGGTGAAGCCGGTGGTCGCCCCGAAAACACCGACCCAGACCGTGCGGCTTAGGGAGGCGCCTGGGGAGGGAGAATTGGAAGGAGCGGAGGGAGTCATCGTCTCACCTGACCAGCGCTGCAAATAGAGGAAGGAGCGAGCCGGGGCGGGGAGGAACTGAGGGAGAGGGAGCGAACTATTGTTTAACCGGCAGTTGCGCCGCGTGCTTCTCTTCAGCGGTCGCCATTATCAAGTTCGGAAAGGGAGTGATCATTCCCTTCACGGAGCGAGGGGGGGGATTTCGGCGCAGGGAGGCGCATCCTGGGCGATGTTAACGGCATGGTCCTTCGATAGAATGGAAAGGGAATGACAACATTGGCATATGACCTGTTGTTCTAACAGGAAGCCGAGGCGGAATAAGTTCATGTGACTTCCCAGGACGACGATTCCAGCGCTCGGACAGGGATCGCTGTTGAACGGATCACCGGCGCCGCGAAACCCGGAAAGCGGCGCTGTTCCCAGGAAAGGAGTTTCACTGCCCTCACGGCCGCGCCCCGGCGCCGCCCAGGAATGTAAGGCTCAACTGTAAAACATGCTAAACTCTTTCCAGGCGCCTGTCAGGTTGCATCTGGCGTGGGTAAAAACAGCGGGCGTCGGTTTAGCGGGCAGCCCTGTGGTTTAGCGGGCAGCCCTGCGGACTTCCCCGCTTCAGCTCAGCCGGAAGCCAGGAAGGCTTCCGATGATTGTAAACGGCTTCGCAATGGATTGCTTCCCTATCTCATCTCTTTCCATATTCTCTTTCCCGATTATGGGAGGAAGCGCCAGGGTCGCTGTGACCTCAGCGCCGTCCAATGGAGAGGTCTCTTGGTTAACGACGCGCTCGAAAAAGAAAACCCGCCTCTCCATCCTGAAATGGACCTGCAGGCCTTAACGCGGTATGCGCCCTGTATTCTCTGGCAGGCGCGCATCCGGGAACACGAGGGCCATCTCAATTGGCGATTCTCTCTCGCCGACGAAAGCGCGGCGCAGGAGCTCGTGCCGCTTCAGGTCTCCGAGACGCAGACGTATGTCGATTCGCTGCTGCGGAATCTGTACACCGAAACGTCGGACCTGATTGAGACCGGAAACGCGGCGATTCGTCAGAATCTGGAGCGGTTTCAGGAGGACTTCCGGTGTTATTCCAGTGACGGAGCGCTTCGATGGCTCCACACGCATGTGCGGCTGCAACGCGAGGAGGCCGATCGCTGGGTCGCGTACGGCGTTTGCTCGGATGTGACCGCCATCAAGACGCTGGAGGAGACCCTGCGGCATCAGGCCCTTCACGATCCCCTGACGCATCTGCCCAACCGTACTTTGTTCATGGACCGGCTGACCCAGGCGCTCCTGCGGGCGGCGCGGCGCAAACTCAACGTGGCGGCCCTCTTCCTCGATCTCGATGGCTTCAAGCTGGTCAATGACAGCCTGGGCCATAAAGCGGGGGACCAACTGCTCATCATGGTGGGGGAACGGCTGGCGACGGCGCTGCGAGGCGGCGACACCATCGCCCGGATCGGCGGCGACGAGTTCATTCTGCTCATCGAGGAAGTGAAGGACTCCCAGTATGTGATGAACGTCGCCCAGCGCATCGGCAGGGAATTGCAGACCCCCTTCCTGCTGGACGATCAGGAGGTGTACATCTCCACGAGCATTGGGATCGCCACCAACACCGCCGAGACCGAACGCGCTGAAGACCTGATGCGCAACGCCGACATCGCCCTGTACGAGGCGAAGAGCAAGGGGAAAGCGTGTCACGCCGTCTACGATCCGGGCATGAGAAGCCGCGCCTGGCGCCGGATGGAACTGGGGACCGACCTGCGGCGCGCCCTCGAACGGCGGGAGTTTCAGGTCTTTTACCAGCCGGTGGTGAACCTGAAGACCGGCGCCATCACTGAGTTGGAAGCCCTGCTGCGCTGGATGCATCCGGAACTGGGACTGCTGGCGGCGTGCGAGTTCATCCCGCTGGCGGAGGAGATCGGCCTCATTAACCCCATCGGGATGTGGGCGCTGGAGACCGCCTGCCGACAAACCAGCGGCTGGCAGACCCGGTTCGGCTCCGACCCGCCGCTTTTGGTGAGCGTGAATCTCTCCGACAAGCAGTTCCAGCAGGCGGACCTCGCGGCGCAGGTGTTGCGGACGCTCGATTACGCGGGCCTGAAACCGCCATGCCTGAAACTGGAGATCGGCGAAAGCCTCCTGCTCAGGAATGAGGAGCGCAGCGCCACCGCTCTGCGGGAGCTGAAGCGGGCGGGGGTGCGGCTGGCGGTGGATAACTTCGGCGCGGGGTACATCTCCCTGAGCCACCTGAAGCGGTTTCAGGTGGACGACCTCAAGATTGACCGTTCCTTCATCCGCGATCTGTCCCGCGAACCGCAGGATGGCGAGATCATCAGCGCCATCGTCGCCATGGCGAACGCGCTTAATCTTTCGGTCTCCACGGAAGGCATTGAGACCGAGGAGCAGAAGGCCCAGCTGGAGGGTCTGGGCTGCCTGCGCGGCCAGGGGTATCTCTTCTCCCGCCCCCTCTCGCCGGAGGAGATGGCAGAGACCCTGAGCGCCTGGGGCACAACGCACCTCGGCGCGTAAGAGCGTCCGGCGCCCTGATGCCTCCCTGGAAGGGATTTGATTCCTGGAGCGCTCACAGGGGATTGGCGAGAATCTCCTCAATCAGGCTCCGAGTCCGCGCCGCTTCATCTGAGCGAATCCCGACCTGCTCCACGAGCGTGATCAACGCCTTCCAGAGCGCCCAGCCGCGTCCCCGCGCCCAGGTCGCTTCATCCAGAGGCAGCGCTTCAACGAACGCCGCCCGGCTCTCCCCGGACAGGAACGTCCACGCGAGAACCAGGTCGCACGCGGGATCGCCGACGCCGGAACTCCCGAAGTCAATGACGGCGCTCAGTCGCCCGTCGCGGACCAGCAGGTTCCCGGCGCTCACATCGCCATGCGCCCAGACCGGAGCGCCGCGCCAGGGAGCGCTGAGGGCGGTTTCCCACACAGCGAGGGCGGCGCGGGTGTCTATCACGCGCTCCAGAGCGACGAGGGCGCGACGGGTTTCCTCATCGTAGACGGAGAGCGGCCCGCCTCGGAAGAAGTTGTGCGCTCCGGCGGCGGGGCCGTCGGTGGCGTCCACCTGCTGCAAGGCGACGAGAAACTGCGCGATTGTGACCGCGAACCGCTCCAGATCGGCGATGAGGGCGGTCGCGGCGGTCTCCCCGTCCAGCCAGGGATAGACGGACCAGGCCCAGGGGTAGCCACAGGCGGGCGCTCCCATCGCCAGGGGGACCGGGATGGGCAACGGCAGGAGCGGGGCCAGTATCGGCAGCCAGCGTTGTTCCTTCGGCGGCTGCGCGGCGTACCGCTGGGCGCTGGGGAGGCGAACGCTCATGGTCTCGCCGAGGAGAAAAGTGCGGTTGTCCCACCCGCCGGGCGAGACGGGCCGGACGGGCAGATGCGCCCAGTGAGGAAACTGTTGGGCGATCAGCCCCTTCACGAGCGCGGCGTTGAGGTCCGGCGGGGCGTCGAGCGAAGGGTCAGCGGGCATACGGGATTCCGAGTGTCAGGGAGTGAAGGCGTGGGTGTCAGGACCGTTATCGCCCGACTTCGCTCCACTGCTCAATGGAGGGACGCGCCCGCCGGGAGAGAACGCCCACAGAGACAGCCATGTGGGACGCTTCGCTTCCTCCTCATGGAACTATTCATCCTCCGTGCAGTTCAGGGTTGTTCATACCACGAGCCGCGCCCGGCGCCCCGCCGGACCATCAGGCGTTTTTCAACGAGCGCGCGGAAATGGTCTTTCAGGGTGTTGCGACTCGCGCCGGTGAGCCGAAGCATATCGCCCATCGTCACCTTCCCGTGATGCCGCGCCTGATCCAGGATTTGCGCCGCCAGATCAGGCAGCGGATCGGCGATCCGGCTCTCCCGCTCCACTTTGCCCCGAAGGCGGGTCATCTGTTGATGCAGCGCCCGCACAAAGAAGTGCATCCAGGGGAGCCAGTCCGGCGCATCACTTCGGATCGTTCCCTGGGTCCGCCGCAGCGCCAGGTAATAAGCGTCCTTGTTTTGTTCGATAACGCTTTCCAGCGAGCTCCAGGAGGCGTAGGCGTAACCGGCCTTCAACAGCAGGAGTGTGATTAATATACGACTCAGTCGCCCGTTTCCGTCCTTAAATGGGTGTATTTCCAAAAAAACCACAACGTATATCCCAATGGTTAATAGGGGGTGAAGATGATCAGGAGCCTCTTCACCCAGCCTCAGGTTGATCCATTCGATCAGCTCCGCCATGAGGCGCGGCGTGTCGAACGGGGACGCGGTCTCAAACACAATCGCAATGGGCGTTCCTTCCTCGCTGAAGGCCGCCACGCTATTCGGGGATGTCTTGTAATCGCCTCGATGCCATGCGCCTTTTTCGTTGAGCGCGAGCAAGTCCCGGTGGAGTTGACGGATGATGTTTTCCGTGATGGGAATCTCTTTCCAATCCCGAAGATCAGTTCCATGACTTCGGCGTAGCCCACAACTTCCGCCTCATCCCGATTGGCGAGTTTCTGGATGTTCAGGGGGGGCAGCAGCCGTTCCACGTCACGATCCGAGAGGCGGCTCCCTTCGATGCGCGTGGAGGAGCCGATGCTCTCGATGGTGGCGACGCGCCGCAGCGCCGACAAGCGATCCGGCGCCAGCGTCTCCAGCGAGCGCCATGCGCCTTTGAACTCATCAATCTCCGCAATGAGGTTCAGCAGTTCCGGCGTGATTTGCAGCGATCGGGTGTTCATCAAGGGACCTTTCAACCAAAGACACACCCATTCACACCCAATATCACACCCATTTACGCCCAATCCGAGGCGACTGCTCGCCTGCCCGCACGGTTCCGCCACCGCTTCCCTCTCTGTGTCGTGGGTTTAGCGCCCCCCGCGCCCCAGAATCGCCCGGTACAGTTCGGCGGTGCGGCGAACCATGCGCGCCTCGCTCCATCGGAGATGCACTTCGCGCTCGGCGGTCATCACCACGCGGCGACGCAACGCCGGTTCCTTCAGCAGGCGGGACAATCCCAGCGCCATCGCCCCCACATCGCCCGCCGGGGCCAGCAAACCAGTCTCCCCGTGACGCACCATCTCCGGCAGGCCGCCCACCGCCGCCGCTACGACCGGAACCCGCAGCGCCATCGCTTCCAGCGCCACCAGCGACTGGCCTTCCGAGCGGGACGGAATCAGGCAGGCGTCCGCCACCGAGAGCAGGGCCGTCGCGTTCTCCCGCCAGCCCGTGAAGCGCACCGCCGACCGCAGGCCCAGCTCCCGCGCCAGACTTTCCAGCGCCGCGCGATCCGGCCCGTCCCCGATGATCGCCAGATGCGCCGCCGGGACGCCGCGCCGCAGCATGGCGAACGCTCGCAGGCCGAGGTCCACGCCCTTGTTCGGCTCCAGCCGGGCGATGATGGCGACCAGGGGAGCGTCGGGGGGGATGCCCAGAGCGTGGCGCTCCTCTTCCCGATGGCCCCGGCGAAAAGCGGCGGGGTCCACGCCGTTGGGGATGACGCGAATGGAGGAGGGCGCCGCGCCCACCGCCTCCAGGGAGCGCTTCACCGCCTCGGTGATGGCGATCCAGCGCGATACCTCCCGCAGGGTGAGGCGCAGCCCCAGCGCGCCCGCGAGCGATGGGCGAAGCGGCATGAGGTTGTGCGCCGTCACCACAAGGGGCGTGGTGGAGGGCAGCGGCATGAACGGCGTAAACGGATGCGCGGGGAGCGCGATGATTCTCGGCGCGGGGTCAGACCCAGGGTCAACGCTCGGCGGCGACGGAGCGGCGTCCCAGGGGGCGGCATTGCCCCTGCGGGCGAGCGCGGCGATCCAGGCGGCGCGGTATCCATGCGCGTGGATCAGGTCGGGCTTCAGATCGAGGAGGACGGAGCGGAGGACGCGGGCCGCGCGGGGGTCGTGGAGGGGGTGCGGGCGGTCGGGAACCGGCACAGCGCGAATGGGGCCTTCGGTCAGACCGTCGGGCAGCCCCCATGCGGCCAGTTCCTCCGCCGGGGCGGCGAGGCAAACGTCCACGCCATAGTCGGGCAGGCCGCGCAGCAGCCGTTGCAGGTGGCGCCGGAGGCCCCCGCGCGCGGGCCGCGCCACTTGCAGAACGGTGAGCCGATCCGCGGACAGTACAGTGTGACGATCCGCCGTCTGGAGATGAGGGTCTGAAGACATAAGGCGAAGGCGGGGGAGCGAACGGGGGGCGCCGGGGGAACGGGATCAGAAGCTGATTTTATGCCGTCTCAGGTAGACGCTTTCGACCAGCCCCACCGCCGCCAGGGCTGCGATCATCGCCGACGGCCCGTAGGAGAAGAGCGGCAGCGGCACCCCCGTCACCGGCATCACTCCAATCGTCATGCCGATGTTAACGACGGTGTGGAAGGTGAACATCGCCGCCACGCCCGCCGCGATGGTCTGACCCAGGGGGTCCTCTGAGCGCAGCACGACGAGGAGCATCCGCAAGATGAGGAGGAGGTACAGCCCGATGAGCGTGACGGAGCCGACGAAGCCGGTCTCCTCCCCCACGACGGTGAAGATGAAGTCGGTGTGGCGCTCCGGGACGTAGCGGAGGCGCTTCATGTCGCCTTTGAACAGGCCTTTGCCGAAGACCTGCCCGCTGCCTATCGCCTTCTTCGACATCGCGGTGTGGTATCCCGCCACGCGCGTGTCCGCCGCCGGGTTAAAGAAGACGATCACCCGCTGCTTCTGATAATCCTTGAGGATGCCGGTCGCCCAACCGAAGGCGAAGAGCGCCAGCCCCGCCGCGACGACCAACGCGAGGTGCGACGGTCGGGCGCCCGCGATGAAGGTCATAGCGAACCAGACGGTCATGAGGACGAGGCTGGTGCCGAGGTCCGGCTGCCTGAAGATGAGCAGCATGGGGACGCCGATGTGGGCCAGCGACCGCATGAGGATGGGCCAGCGGTGGAGTTCCTCGCGGTGGCGTTCGAGGTAGGCGCCGAGCGTGAGGATGAGGATGACCTTGGCAATCTCGGACGGCTGGATGTTGATGGGGCCGAAGTCGAGCCACCGCTGGGCGCCGTGGGAGCGGTCCACGATACCGGGAATGGGGAGGAGCACCAGCACGAGGAGAGCCAGGTTGGCGAGGTAGAGGGAGCGCGCGGAGGCCATGACCGCCCGGTAATCGGTGCGGACCATGTAGCCAAACGCCACAAAGCCGATGATGATACCGATGATCTGCTTGAGCAGGAAGTTGCGAAACACGCCCCACGAAAACGCGCCGGTGGGAGACAGCGCCGACTGAATGGCAAGCAGACTCCCCAGCGCGATTCCCAGCGCGAGGAGCGGCAGCCAGGCCTCCGCCCGCCGAATCCAGTGTTGCCGATTGTGAGCGGTTACAGCCATTCGTCAGCAGTACAGCGCATTCTCAATCTCGCCGGAGAAAAAAGGGTTGGATCGCCTGAAGACGCTTACTCTCCGAAGCAAACTCTGTCACGATGGAGGAGCGAAATCTTCGGGGCGATTGAGGGTGAGCGCGCCAATCAGGTCGGCGATGCGGCCGCTTCCGCCCCGCGCCCGGTCCTCTTCGAGGTAGCGCTTCAGCCCGGCGATGACCTGCTGCGCCGCGTCCGGCTGGTAGAAGGTCGCCGTGCCCACCGCGACGGCGGTCGCGCCCGCGAGGAGGAACTCCACCGCATCCTCGGCGGTGACGATGCCGCCTGTGCCCAGGATCGGCGCGGTGATGCCTTCCTCCCGGAACCGCTCGGCGACTCGAAAGACCCGGTGGAGCGCCACCGGCTTGATGGCCGGGCCGGACAGCCCTCCGAAGTTGTTCCCCAGCACGGGCCGCCGCGCGCGGATGTCCACCGCCATTCCCTGAAGCGTGTTGATGCACGAGACGCCGTCCGCGCCCGCCCGCACGCACGCCACGGCCACCGCCGCAATATCGGTGACGTTGGGGGTCAGCTTGGGGATGAGCGGCTTGTCGGGCGGCAGGACGTTCTTCATCCCCTCCACCACGCGGGCCGCCGAGGGGCCGTCCACGCCGAACTCAATCCCGCCTTCCTTCACGTTGGGGCAGGAGATGTTCAACTCCACCATGTCGTACCCCGGCGCGTCGCGGAGGATGCGGGCGACCTCGATGTACTCCTCCACTGAGCTGCCCGCCACGTTCACCACCACGCAGGCGCCCACGCCGACAAGGCCGGGAAGCGTCTTCTCCACCAGCGCCCGCACGCCGATGTTTTGCAGGCCGATGGTGTTAAGCATCCCGCCAAACGTCTCCACGGTGCGGGGGCCGGGATTGCCTTCGCGCGGCATGAGGGTGACGCTTTTGAGGATGACGCCGCCCAGCGCCTCCATCGGCGCCCCTGTGACGGCGGATTCGACCTCGCGGCCGTACCCGAAGGTGCCGGACGCCACGAGCACAGGATTCCTGAGCGTCTTCCCCGCGAACCGGACGGAGAGATCGGTCTCCGGTTGAGGGGAAGGAGCGGTTTCATTCGGGGTTATCGGTTCGTGCGGCTGGATCAGGGTCACTCGTCTGCCTTTCATCGGGTCGCCGTAGGGAGCGCGGCGCGTGACGCAAATGGGAAGGAGAGTTCAGGCGGTGGACGCTTCCACCCGTTCGATTTTCAAGGCCTCATACTGGAGAAGCCGCCGGTCGTTGGTGAGGAAAACATCACAACCCGCCGCTTGAGCCGCCGCGAGGTGTATGGCATCCGGGGTGGAGAAGTTGTAAACCGCCCGAATCTCCGACGCATGGCGCAGGACGGTTCGGGTCAGTCCCTGAATCTCCGTAAGTGTGGAGAAATACGCATCGAAGTCGGATTGAAGAGTCCTGTTCCCTTCTCGTAAGGGCAAAACAAGACACTCCAGGCGAGTGAGATCGCTGAATATCAGTTGAATATCAGGGCGTTGAAACCATCGCTCCACCAGAAAGCGATAAGGGACAACCTTCTGAACAAAGTAAATCACTGGAGCGCTGTCCACGTAAAGCCTCACCCTCACTCTCCCCCGTAACCTCTCAATTCGCGGATGTGCTGATCTATCTCTTCGGCGGAAGGGGGCACATAACCCCGGGCTTCCTGAGCCGCCCAAATCCTCTCCATCACTTCCATCATGGGGTTGCGCGGCGCGTCCGATCTCTTCTCCCTGGCTTCTTCCGCCTGGGACGCAGAGCCGTTTTCGTCCAGCGGCGTCAGCGTCACCAGAACCCGTTTCGCTTCGATGGGCGCCTCTTCATCCAGTTCCACCGTTTGCGCGTCCGTTAACGTTCCCGTCACAGAGTACGTGGCTGCCATCGTTCACCTCTTTCATATCTGAAACATCCGGACAAACCGGGTGGCAAAATCCCTTCGACAGCCTGATGCTACCACCGCACCCGAGAGGCGTCAAAGACCGTCCCCTCGCGGCACACGCGGGTGTTCCTCCAGACGCCATCATCGCCGCGCAAGGGGACCACGCACGACATACACACGCCCACGCCGCACTCCATCCGCTTCTCCAGAAAGACGCGGCAGGAGACCCCTACGGCTTCGCAGCGCGCGGCGGCGAGGGCCATCATCGGGGAGGGGCCGCACACGTACACCAGATCGGTCTCGGCGCCGTCCACGCTATACAGGGCGTCGGTGAGGAGGTCGGTGGCGTAACGGGCGTCGTCCTCTTCGCTCACCGCGCGGAGTTCCACGTTCAGATCGTCGAGTTCCGGCTCCACGAACCGATTCGGCGCGTCGGGCCACGGAAAGAGGTGAGTCCGCACGCGCGCCCCGGCGAGGAAGAGGACCGGAATTCCGCGCCAGTGACACTGTTCGGCGAGGGCGATCAGCGGCGCGAACCCGACCCCGCCCGCCAGCATAATCACGCGCCGCACGCCGTCCGGGACGCGCTCCGGCTGACCGAGCGGCCCCACCACCGGCAGCGTGTCCCCTTCCCTCGCGCGGGTGAGGGCGGCGGTGGCGGTCCCCACAGCGCGAAGGGCGACGGAGACGCGGTCGGCGCGGGCGGGGCGCATGCGAAAGGCGACCTGCGGCGGCAGCGGCCCCACGCCGGACGGAATACGCGAGCCGTCGCGGAAGACGCGGAGCATGCTGAGCGGAACGCGCGCCAGGTGATGCGCCGCAGGGTTCAGGGCATCGCCGGGGCCGGTGTCGCTCGCGTCCTCGATGATGCGGTAGGCGGGACGGCGCGGACCGTCCGAGACGGCGATGTTGACGAACTGGCCGGGCCGCAGGCTTCGAGCCAGATGTGGCGCGTCCAACGTGAGGATCGCCTGATCCCCCGCATCGGAGGGGAGAAAGTCGGTTTGGGCGACGCAGAGGCGCTCGTCGAGGCCCGGCGCGCGGTCAGCGGAGTGAGCGGGATCGTCCCAGCCGTCCAGCGCGTCGGCGTCAAGGAAGAAGTCGGTCGACCCCGGCGTCAGGACCGCCTCATCAAGCGCATCACCGACCCAAATGGTCAACGGATCGTCCTGGGTTTCCTGGGTGAAGGCAGGAGAGGGAGTCGCCGCGGTCCACCGGAAGCGGACGTTCGGGCAGTCACCACTTAGCCAGCGCTGGCCGTCGGAAGCGGGTCGCACGGTGAAGCCGTTGGCTTCGGCCCAGCGCGCCAGCGTCGTCGCGCCAAGGCCGCCAGGCCAGAGGGTGGAGGGAGTCGGGGAGTCAGACATCGTATCCACAGTGTGGCGTATTGGGTGAAGCGGCTCCAATGGCCACGAGGTCTGACCTGAAGGACACGGCTAAGGGGCGGCCCGGTAGAGCCTGAGCAGCGCGTTGACATCGGTGGCGTCGAAGCGGCCATCCCCGCCTGCGGGGGCGAGATCCACGGCGGAGAGTTCCTCCGGGGAGAGGGCGCGCCGTTCGGCGAAGGCGGCGAGGGCGAGCGTCACATCCTTCGCCTCAAAGACGCCGCTGCCATCGAAGTCCCCTGGCAGGCGGGGCGGTGAACTCGTTCTCCACATCCGCGTCCACGCCTGCCCGACGCCGAGGATCGAAGGGGTGCGCTGCGCGTCGTTCGCCAGCAGGATCGTGAGGGCGTGGGCAGAGGTCTGACCTGCGGGAGATACCTCAAATGGAGTATGGCGCAGGGTCACGACGGTGCGGTTGGCGTTCCATGCGGGGGAGTTGGCGACCCATCGGCGAGGGGAGTACGGCCGATTCGCGGCGGTGAGCAGCTCCGTGGCCGAGATAGACCAGTCTCCCTCAGCCTCGAAGCGGAGGTTGTACGGGTCCATCGCACGGGAGAAGCGGGCGATCACGGGGGCGTCCAGGGCGACGAGGGCGTCTTCAGCGGGGGTGACGCCGAGCAGTTCCGAGGGGCGTGTCTCCACAATCGAGACGGTCCAGGGGTTGACGACGCTTCCCGGCGCGAGAGGGTTTCCTGCGAGGTCGGCGGCGGAGACGAGTTGCAGGAAGAGGGTGTCGCCGGGGAAGTAGCGGAAGCCGTTGGCGTCGGGGAGGACTCGCGCTGTCACGTCGCGGGGGGAGGCCCACCCTGCTCCTTCAAGGCGCCAGCGGCCCGCGCCCAGGTCCGTGGCGTCGCGGGGGTCGAGGCGGGGCGGCGGGGCGCCGGACGCGTACTCCAGCCGGAGGATCGGCGCGTCGGCCCCGGAGGATTTCACGTCTTCGGAGAAGCGCAGCGTGAGGTCCGGGCCGGTGATGGGATGTACGTGGGCATTAGGCGGCGGCTCCACCGCGAGGAGGAGAGGCCCCGCCGCGTCCGCCGTGGTGAAGCGGAAGCCATGGTGGTAAGGCGGCGCGGCGCTCAGGGGGTTGCCCGCCCAGTCCTCGGCGATGACGCGCACGTCGTAGCAGGTCGGACCCGGAGGCAGCGCAGGGGTCACGAGGGTCAGCTCGCCGTCCACACTGAGAGTCCAGCCGACATCGGGGAACGGCTTTCCTCCGCAGACCGAGAACGTGGGGACCACGCTGAGGGGGGCGACACGCTCGCTGAAGGTGACGGACGGGTGAACGGTGAGCGCGACTCCGGTGGCGTCGGGCGCGGGCGATGTGGCGACGAGCGTGGGCGGCGTGGTGTCAGGCGTGTCGGTGGAGCGCGTGGAGAAGGCCCACGACTGCGGCGGCAGAGCGTTCCCTGAAAGGTCGGACCCGGACAGGGCGACGGTGTACGCGGTATTGGGCGCCAGCGCGGGAGCCGTCCTCCAGCGCAGTCCGGTGGCGTCGGGGGCGGGGGAGAGGAGCGCGCCGTTCAGGGTGAGGCGCAGGGTGGCGGGATCGAGCGGCTCGGAGGCGCGGAACTGGACGAGCGCGTTCACGGGGGCGTCGGCGAGACCGTCCATCGGGGAGTGGGTCGTGGGGTCCACCTCCGGCGGGAGGGTGTCCACGACGTGGAAAACGAGAGGATTGGGCGCCCCGTTCGTTGAGAGAGGCGTCGAGGCCGCGTCGTCCTGCTTCACAGGGTACACATCGCCTTTGCGCGAAAGGTAAAGGCGGTAGCCGCGCGTCACATCCAGGGGCAGAGAGGGGCGCGCGACGACGGTGCGACGATCCTCGGAGAGCGTCAGGCTCCACGTGATGGGGAGACCTCCGGCGCCGGTGGCGGGAGTGAGTTGCAGGGTTGGCGCGGCCCCGGCGAGGACGAAGGATGAGAGTTTGACCGGGCTGCTGAAGGTGAAGAGGAAGGGCCCATGCGCGGGCGCGTCCTGGGCGCCGTGCGCGGGCTGCGTGGAGACGAGGGTGAACTCGGCGCGGACGGTCGCGGGGAAGCCCAGCGCGACCCCGATGAGGAGCGCGAGCGGGAGGAATGCGCGGAGGAGAGGTTCACGAGCCGTTCGGCGGGAGATAGGAAGGAGGGGCATCAGAGAGGCCGAAAAAGTAAAACCTGTTGCCAGGGGTGCGCGGCGGAAAGGTTCAGCAGGCCGTCGCCCGTTGCGACTTACCCTCTACTACGAGCGCCCGGCGGGAAACTCCTTGTCCTAATCCGAGCATTCTCCGGCTCCCCTGCCCCGCCGCGCACTGTCGCAATCCCCCCATTGGAGGTCAGCGCCATGAAACGACGCGAACTGTTACAGGCCCTTCCCGCAGGTCTTCCCGCCGTCTGGGC
>JBBRGS010000008.1:0-41033 GCA_038240635.1 Armatimonadota bacterium | reverse complement strand
TTCGACCTATGAGGCGCGCGTTCGATTCATCGAGACGCCGTTCGTATTGACGACGACTCTGCGCTTCTCCGGCGATGACGTGACGTTTGGAAGCCGGATGAACGTCGGCTTCGGCCCCACCGAAGGGCCGGAAATCGTCGGCCATGCGGCGCCGAACCAAACCTCCGGCGACCGAAGGGGCGTTCACAGCGGCTGAATAACGCGACCTCGCAGCAGTTCATTCACCAATGGATTGAGGTAGTATTGCGCGAGCCATTCCACGGCGGCAATGCGCGCCTCCTCCGTTTCAGCCGCTTCGGGAGCGATGCGGCTCGGGGAGGGCAGGGCGCGCAGATGCCAATCTATTCCTGGATACGCGGCGATGAACGGCAACAACGGCGTCGGACGGGCGTCGCTGGCTCGGAAAGAGGAAGCCTGCGCGGCCCATGTGAGGGAAAGGAGTCCTCTTTGCACGCCCAGGAGGAACAGGCGCTGACGGCCCGGTGATGCGCCGCCCAACTCCACCGGCGTGAAAACGTCCACCGCGTACCCGGCTTCACTCAGGGCGAGACAGGTGTCCACCGCATACCCGGCTTCACTCAGGGCCAGGCAACCGGCCTCCAGCGCCGCGCCTCCTCGATGCGCGAGAGGCGCCGTCGCCATCTCCAGCAGCGCCAGCGGAGGTTTCCGTTCCGGGTTTCCCGCGAGAAAGCGGAGCAGCGCTCCCCCCTCGGCGGGAGACGTCCCGCTCGGCTCGTCCCGCTCATCCGGCAGGGACGCGGTCGACAGGGTGACGACGGGGTGGTGTGCGTCGGCGTGGCGCCAGGGGTCGGGGCGGCTGAAGTCGGCATGATGAACAACGCTCCAGCCGTGCGGCTCCAGCCCCTTGAGCAGGAGGTTGCTTCGGGGGCCCCAGGCGGCGACCGTCATGCGCGGCAGGAGCGCCAGCGCGTCGGCTTCAGTATCCGGGGAAGCCTGCGCAGGGGCATCCAGCGCCGCCATGACCGCTTCGACTCTCCCGGCCAGGTCCCGGCGGAGGTCGCTCTCCCACAGGCGCAGGACCTTCCAGCCGTCGGCGAGGAGGGTGGCGGTCACGAGGGCGTCGCGGCGCATATTGCGGCGGATTTTGGCAATCCAGTAAGAGCGCCGCTCACTGTCCGGGAATTGGTCTTCCAGCCGCGTCAGGCGCCGCCGGGACCATTGGTTGCCGTGCCAGTAATCGCCGTCCACGAAGAGGCAGAGGCGTTTGGACGCGAACACGAGGTCCGGGCGTCCGATGAGGTGAGAGGGATGAATCCGGTACCGGAGGCCCTGGGCGAAGAGCGCCTTTCGCAGGCGCAGTTCCGGAGTGGTGTCGCGGGAGCGCACCTTCCGCATGATGTCGGAGATCACCTCCGGCGTCCGGCGCTTCATGCCGTGGGATTCTTCAGGAGAGCAAACGGACCAATGAGCGGCTCCACATCGGCCTTCATCCGCTGAATCATCCTGTTCCACCAGCGTATAACCGGGCTTTCATCTCTCCCGGAGTTCCTGAAATACGTCCTCGGCGGCAAGCGCGTCCATGGTTCCCGTCCGATACGCTCAATGTCGGTCTTCCGCTTCCCGCGCCCGGAGGGCATCCAGATTCGAGTCCGGCGCATGGAGGCTGAACAAAAGCCCCTGAACCACCGCCGCTTGTTTGTCGAGCGGCGGTTCAAGGGCTTCCATGAGCATTTGTTCCGCCGTCAGAGCCAAGTCGTACTCCGCAACCTCTCCGAATGGGCGCTTACGTGAAGGGGCGGTTCTCGTTGCCGTGCGAGAGCGGTCGCGGCAGGTCGGTGTGGCCCATCAGGTACTCGTCCACGCCCGCCGCCGCGTCGCGTCCCTCGGCGATGGCCCACACGATGAGGCTCTGGCCCCGGCGCATGTCTCCCGCCGCAAAGACTCCTTCCACGCTCGTCATCCGGTTGTCGTCGGTCTTCACGTTGCCCTGCGGGGAGAGCTCTACGCCGAGCTGCTCCAGCATGCCGCCGCGCTCCGGCCCCGTGAAACCCATCGCGAACAGCACCAAATCCGCCGGGTACACCGTCTCCGACCCCGGCACGTCCACAAAGGCGGGCCGACCGTCCTTATACTCCATGTTGACCCGCGTGGTGCGCAGGCCGCAGACGTTTCCGGCGCCATCGTCGAGGAATTCCTTCGTGTTGATGGAGTACTCCCGCTCGCCGCCCTCCTCGTGCGCGCTGGTGATCTTGAAGAGGCGGGGACCGGGGTCCATCGGCCACGGGAAATCAGGCGTGCGATGGTCCGATGGGCGCGGCACGATTTCGATCTGCATGGCCGACTTGCAGCCGTGCCGATGGACGGTGCCGAGGCAGTCCGCGCCGGTGTCGCCGCCACCGATGATGATGACGTGTTTATCTTTGGCGGAGAGGAACGGCTTCGGCTCATCCGTCTCGCCGTACGGCGGGATGAGGGGGAGTTGGGCGGAGCGGTCTTCGGGATGGTCCTCGCCCGCTGCGAGCCGATTGTTTTGCGGCAGGAAGTACATCGCCTGGTAGATGCCGCTGAACTGGCGCCCTGGTATCGGCAGGTCGCGGGCCTGGGTCGCGCCGCCGGTGAGGAGAAGGGCGTCGAACGACTCGCGCAGTTCCGCCACGTCCACGTTCACGCCGACGTTCGCATTGGTTTTGAAGACGACGCCTTCCGCCTCCATTTGGGTCACTCGTCGGTCCAGGTGACGCTTCTCCATCTTGAACTCCGGGATGCCGAAGCGCAGGAGGCCGCCCGCCTTGTCGGAGCGCTCGAAGACCGTCACGTCATGCCCGGCGCGCCTCAGTTGCTGCGCCGCCGCCAGCCCCGCCGGGCCGGACCCGATGACCGCCACCGATTTGCCGGTCAGCTTCGTCGGGGGCTGCGGCGTCACCCAGCCCTCCTGCCACGCGCGATCAATGATGCTCTGCTCGATGAGCTTGATGGTCACGGGGTCGCTGTTGATGCCGAGGACGCACGACGCTTCGCACGGGGCGGGGCAGAGGCGTCCGGTGAACTCCGGGAAGTTGTTCGTCTTATGCAGCCGATCCAGCGCCTCGCGCCAGTTGTCGCGGTAGACGAGGTCGTTCCAGTCGGGGATGAGGTTGCCGAGGGGACAGCCCTGATGGCAAAACGGGATGCCGCAGTCCATGCAGCGGGCGCCCTGTTCCTCCACCTTGATGATCGGGAACGGGTTGTACACCTCCTGCCAGTCGTGGAGACGTTCTTCCACGGGGCGCCGGGTAGGGGTTTCGCGCGGGAATTCGAGGAAGC
Organism: Armatimonadota bacterium; assembly: GCA_038240635.1. Lineage (GTDB taxonomy): Bacteria > Armatimonadota > DTGP01 > DTGP01 > JAHWJO01 > JBBRGS01. Next base: position 37,769 of record JBBRGS010000008.1, on the reverse strand, counting down.
CGGTCGGTTTAGCCATTCGCCACCTCCACGCCGCCCAGGGCGATATCCGTGCTGACATCCCCGGCGAAGGCGTCGAGTTCAGCGGCGGCCTGCGCCATCACCAGTTCCTCGGCGGCGGCGGAGCGCTTCTGCTCCTCCAGCACCCGGCGGAAATCAATCGGCATCACTTTCACGAACTTCGTCTTCATCGTCTCCCAATCGTTGAGGATTCGGACGGCCACGGCGCTGCCGGTGAGGCGTCGGTGATCCTCCAGCAGCCCCTTCACGAGGACCACATCTTCCGGCTCGTTAAACGGCTCCAGGGCGACCATTTCGCGGTTGAGCCGCACGTCGAAGTCACCCGCTTCATCGAGGACAAAGGCGATCCCGCCGCTCATGCCCGCGCCGAAGTTGCGACCCGTCCGCCCGATAACCACGATGCGACCGCCGGTCATGTACTCGCAGCAATGGTCGCCCGTGCCCTCCACCACGGCGCTTGCGCCGGAGTTTCGCACCGCGAACCGCTCGCCCGCGCGCCCTCGGAAGAAGGCCCGGCCGGAGGTCGCGCCATACAGCGCCACGTTGCCGATGAGGATGTTCTCTTCCGGGACGAAAGTCGCGTCCTTCGGCGGATACATGACGATCTGTGCGCCCGACAGCCCCTTGCCCACGTAGTCGTTGGCGTCGCCTTCCAGGGTGAGGTTCATGCCGCGCGGCGTGAACGCTCCGAAGCTCTGCCCCGCCGATCCTTTGAACCTGAATTGCAGCGAGCCGTCCGGCATGCCCGGCGACCCGTACCGGCGCGTCAGGTGGCTGCCGATGATGGCCCCCACCGTGCGGTGGACGTTGCGGATCGGGCTTTCGATGGTGACCGGCTCCATTTTGTCCAGTTCATCCACCGGAACGAACGCCTTCTCGGCCAGCGGCAGCAGCTCCATATCGAGCGAGTCTTCCAATCCGTGGTCCTGAAGGGTCACGCGGTGCAGCGGGTGGTCCATGTCCGGCTGTTGGAGGATGCGGCTGTAATCAAGGCCGCGCGCCTTGTAATGGTCAATCGCGTGCTTCATATCCAGCAGCTCGCTATGACCGACCATCTCCTCCAGCGTGCGGAAGCCGAGCTGGCTCATCAGCTCGCGGACCTCTTCGGCGATGAATTTGAAGAAGTTGACGACGTGTTCGGCCTGCCCCGCGAACCGCTTCCGCAGCTCCGGGTTCTGGGTCGCCACGCCCACCGGGCAGGTGTCCAGGTGGCAGACGCGCATCATGATGCAGCCCATCACGACGAGCGGCGCGGTGGCGAACCCGAACTCTTCGGCGCCCAGCAAGGCGGCGACCACCACATCCCGGCCCGTCTTCAGCTGGCCGTCGGTCTGCACCACGATGCGGTCGCGCAGGCGGTTCATCACGAGGACCTGCTGCGTCTCGGCGAGTCCGAGCTCCCACGGCGTGCCCGCGTGCTTGATGGAGGTGAGCGGGCTGGCGCCGGTGCCGCCGTCGTGGCCGGAGATGAGGACGACATCGCTGTGCGCCTTGGCGACCCCCGCCGCGATGACCCCAACGCCGACCTCGCTGACGAGTTTGACCGAGACGCGAGCGAGCGGGTTCGAGTTCTTCAGGTCGTAGATGAGTTGCGCGAGGTCTTCGATGGAGTAGATGTCGTGGTGCGGCGGCGGGCTGATGAGGCCGACCCCCGGCGTGGTGCCGCGTGTTTCGGCGATCCAGGGGTACACCTTGTGGCCGGGCAGCTCGCCGCCCTCGCCGGGCTTGGCCCCCTGCGCCATCTTGATCTGGAGCTCGTCGGCGTTCACGAGGTATTCGCTCGTCACGCCGAACCGGCCCGACGCGACCTGCTTGATCCGGCTGCGGCGGCTGTCCCCGTTTTCATCCTTAATGAAGCGGCGCGGGTCTTCCCCGCCTTCGCCGGTGTTGCTCCAGCCGCCGATGCGGTTCATGGCGATGGCGAGGGTCTCGTGCGCCTCCTGGCTGATCGAGCCGTACGACATCGCGCCGGTGCAGAAGCGCCGCACCATCGAATCAATGGATTCCACCTCGTCGAGAGGCACGGGAGGCCGTTCGCCGAACTTCAGGTCCATCAGGCCGCGCAGGGTGCACAGCCGCTCGCTCTGGTCGTTCACGCGCTGGGTGTACGTCTTGAAGATGTCGTAGCGCGCGGTGCGGGTGGCGTGCTGAAGGCGGAAGACCGTCTCCGGGTTGAAGAGGTGGTACTCGCCGTCGCGGCGCCACTGGTAGTTGCCCCCGGCGTCGAGTTGCTTCGGGCCGGAGACGCGGTCGCCGTACGCGCGATGGTGATGGTACAACACGTCGCGCGCCACTTCGGAGAGGCCGATGCCGCTCACCTGCGACGGCGTTTTGGTGAAGTACCGCTCGATGAACGGCTCGCTCAGGCCGATGGCCTCGAAGATTTGCGCGCCCCGGTAGCTCTGGATCGTGCTGATGCCCATCTTGGACATCACCTTGACGACGCCTTTGTAGATCGCTTTGGTGTAATTTTTATGCGCGGCGGCGTACTCCATCCCGCCCTTGAGGAGGCCCTGGCGCACCATGTCGTCCAGCGTCTCGAAGGCGACGTACGGGTTGATAGCCCCGGCGCCGTAACCGAGTAGCAGGCAGAAGTGATGCACCTCGCGGGCGTCGCCGGTCTCGATCACCAGGCCGACCTTCGCGCGGGAGCCTTCGCGGACGAGATGATGGTGCAGCCCGGCGACGGCCAGCAGCGACGGAATGGGCGCGTGGTCGGCGTCCACCCCCCGGTCGGAGAGGATGAGGATGTTGACGCCGTCGGCGATGGCCTGGCTCGCCTGCCGGAAGATGCCGTCCAGCGTCCGCTCAATGCCCTCGCCGCCCTCCGCCGGATTGAACAGGATCGGGTAGGTGACGGAGCGGAATCCCTCCCAGCCGTCCAGGCGCTTGAGCGCGGCGAGCTGGTCGTTGTCGAGGATCGGGTCGTGGAGGCGTATTTGATGCGCGACGGTCGGCGTCGGCTCCAGGGGGTTCTCCTCCGGGCCGAGGTTGGTGAGGACGCTGGTGACGAGTTCCTCGCGGATGGCGTCGAGCGGCGGGTTGGAGACCTGCGCGAAGAGCTGCTTGAAGTAGTTGAAGAGCGGCTGCGGCTGGTCGGACAGCACGGCGAGCGGCGAGTCGTTGCCCATGGAGCCAATCGCCCACAAGCCCTGATTGGCCATCGGGCCGAGGATGTACTTCTGGTCCTCCACGGTGTACCCGAAGGCGATCTGCCGGGTGAGCAGCGTCTCGTGGTCAGGTTGAGGTGTGTCGGGGGCGGGCGGCAACTCCTCCAGATGAACGAGATTCTCCTTCAGCCAGTCGCCGTACGGCTGCGCGGTCGCCAGAGAGCGCTTCAGTTCCTCGTCGCCGACGATGCGACCTTCCTCCATGTTGATGAGGAACATCCGGCCCGGTTCGAGGCGGCCCTTGGTCACGATGTCCGCCGGGGGAATGTCCAGCACGCCGACTTCGCTCGCCATGATGACAAGATCGTCCTTCGTGACCCAGTAGCGCGAGGGGCGCAGGCCGTTGCGGTCGAGCGTGGCGCCGATGGTCTTGCCGTCGGTGAAGGCGACGGAGGCGGGGCCGTCCCACGGCTCCATGAAGCAGGAGTGGAAGGAGTAGAAGTCCTTCTTCTCCTGAGACATGGTTTCGTGGTTTTCCCAGGCTTCAGGGATGACCATCATCATGGCGTGGGCGGGGGCGCGCCCGGCCTGGATGAGGAGCTCCACCACGTTGTCGAGGACGGCGGTGTCGCTGCCGTTTTCGTCGCGGATGACGGGGATGATCTTGTCCAGGTCCCCCGGCTCGAAGAGGGTGGAGGCGAGGAGGCTGTTGCGGGCGCTCATCCAGTTGATGTTGCCGCGCTTGGTGTTGATTTCTCCGTTGTGGGCCAGCACGCGGTACGGGTGCGCCAGCTCCCAGGAGGGAAATGTGTTGGTGCTAAAGCGGCTGTGATACATGCAGAAGGAGCTAATCAGCCGCTCGTCGCGCAGGTCCTCGGCAAAGTATTCGTCCAGCTGCTCCGGGGTGAGCATTCCCTTGTAAACGAGGGTGTGGGAGGAGAGGCTGGGGAAGTAGAAGTACTCCTTCAGTTGGAGGTCGCTTTGGGCGAGTTCGTTCTCGAATCGCTTGCGGATGACGTACAGCTTCCGCTCAAAGTGATCGGCGTCGGTAATGGCGGGGCCGCGCCCGATGAAGGCGTGTTCCATGTCGGGTTCCACGGCTTTGGCGGCCTCGCCCAGGGAGGCGTTGTCGGTGGGGATGGGCCGCCATCCAAGGAAGGTTTGCCCCTCCTCGGCGCAGATGCGCTCAAAGCGCGCCTTGCCCGCCGCCTTCGTATCGGCGTCGCGCGGCAAAAAGAGGCAGCCGACGCCGTACTCTCCCCGTTCGGGCAGGGTGATGCCGAACGGCTTCACCGCCTCCAGGAAGAATTCGTGAGGGACCTGAAGCAGTACGCCCGCGCCGTCGCCGGTGTTCTCCTCGCAGCCGCACGCGCCCCGGTGCGACAGATGATTGAGAGCGAGAATGGCGTCGCTGACAATTTTATGAGACCGGCGGCCCCTGAGGTGCACAATAAAGCCTACGCCGCAGGCGTCGTGTTCAAATTGAGGGTCATATAAGCCCTGTCGCCCAGGGAGACCTACACTCATGGGATTAACCTCGCCGTTCGGTGTAAGGGGCGGGGGAACGCGACCGTGGGGGCCGCAGAACCGCGCTGTTGATCATCACGCCATACGATTAAGGAGAGCGGAGCGCGTATCGGGAGCCAGGGCGGTCGCCGGGAAACGTGTCATCGCCATGGAACGGTTTCGTCCCTGAGGACGCTGTGACGTTTGGCGACGCGGGGATGGTGACGAACGCCCGGAAGGAAGCCTTATTATAAGACGCGCCTTAGGGGAATGCAAAAAAGGGGCGAACTGCGTCCCGGCAGCCCGTCCCTCCCGTGGGTCGTATGCAACACCGCGTCGTTGCGGCGCCGTCACGAGCGTCCTGACGCCTGTGGCTTCCACATGTTAACGCAAACCCGCCCCTGCAACAACCCTGGCGCCGGAGGAGTCGGAAAAGTCTCCGCTTCGCCGTCCTCAATGGAAGGAACAATCCGGCGAGAGGGGTGAAAGTTCGCCAGCCTCGCCGTCGCTCAATTTGATTCCACCGGACCTCAGCGTCACCCTGTGAAAAGAGTTCCACGCAGGGCGGGAGCGCGTGCGGCGACACGGCGCCGGACGGATTTGTGGTGAGAGGAGACGCAACTTCATGGATATGGCGATCATCGGGCTGGGGCGGATGGGCATGAATATGGGCACCCGCCTGGTGCAGGACGGACACCGCATTGTGGCGTGGAACCGCACCAAATCGAAGCTGGACGAAGCCGAGGAACTCGGCATGGAACCGGCCTACACCTTTGAAGAGCTGATCGGCAAACTCTCCTCCCCGCGCGCCGTCTGGGTGATGGTCCCCGCCGGGCAGCCCACCGACGATATGCTGGAGAAGGCCGCCGCCCTGATGTCTCCCGGCGACGTGCTGATTGACGGCGGGAACTCCAACTACCACGACACGCAGCGCCGCTCGGAGACCTACACCGCCAAAGGGCTTCATTATATGGACGCCGGAACGTCCGGCGGCATCTGGGGCCTCAAAATCGGCTACTGCCTGATGGTGGGCGGCCCCGTCGAAGGGTTCAAAATCATCGAGCCGCTGATCGCATCCCTCGCCCCGCCGAGAGGATACCTGCACGCCGGTCCCGCCGGAGCGGGTCATTTCGTGAAAATGGTGCACAACGGCATCGAGTATGGCCTCATGCAGGCGTACGCCGAAGGCTTCGAGATCATGAAATGCTCGAAGGATTACGACCTGGACCTCGCGGCCATCGCGGGCCTCTGGAACCAGGGCAGCGTCGTGCGCTCCTGGCTGCTGGAACTGGCCGAACTCGCGCTTCAGGAGGACGGCGACCTCTCCGGCCTGCAAGGGTATGTGGAAGACAGCGGCGAAGGCCGGTGGACGGTTCAGGCCGCCATAGATGAGGATGTGCCCGCGCCGATTATCACGCTGTCGCTTCAGATGCGGTTCCGCTCCCGGCAATCCGACCCGTTCCAGTCGAAGATGTTGGCCGCGTTGCGCAAGCAGTTCGGCGGGCACGCGGTGAAGACAGCGCCCTCGCCGCAGTTGGGCGACACCCGGCTGGAAGACCATGCGGCGCCCGGTACTCAGCTCCGTCCGAGCGTGGCGGGGCAGGAGAAACCGATCCACGGGGACGCCGAAACCACCACGGATAAAGCGGCGAAAGATTAATCGTCTCCTCGCGGAAGGAGATCAGCGCCCGCACTACCCGGCGGCAGGGCCGGGGAAACCCCACCCCACGCGGAGGACGAGACGGTATGCCGGAGACCAAAAGCGTGTTGAGGACCAGTCGGGAGGCCCTGGCGCAGGCGGTGGAAGAAGCCGAAGCCTGCGCCATGCCCGCCCCCCTGATCGCGCCCCCCTGCGCGTTCGTCATTTTTGGCGGGACGGGGGACCTCGCGCACCGCAAACTGCTCCCCGCGCTCGCCTCGCTGGACCGGGAAGGCCATCTCCCCGACGAGCTGATCATCGTCACCTACGCCCGCCGAGAGAAATCGGAGGACGAGTACCGCGCCGACGTGAAGGCGTCGCTCAAACAGTTCGCCGACCCCCGCGTCTCGAAGGACACGGCCCTCACCGAGAAGTTCCTCAATCGCATCTTCTACCAGCGCGGCGAGTACGACCACGTGGAGGATTACCAGGCGTTCGGGCAACGACTGGAGCAGCTGGAAGTGGAACACGGCTCCGAGGGCAGCCGCCTCTTCTACACTTCCACCCCGCCGGAAGTCTTCGACGACATCATCGAGGGGCTGGAATCGAGCGGCCTCGCTATCCAACACGCGCCTGAAATCTGGCGGCGCATTGTCATCGAGAAACCATTCGGCGTGGACCTGGAGTCGGCGCAGGCCCTCAACCGCACCATTCACACCGTTTTCGAGGAGGAGCAGGTCTTCCGTATTGACCATTACCTCGGCAAATAGACGGTGCAAAATATCCTCGTCTTCCGGTTTGCCAACGCCCTCTTCGAGCCGCTTTGGAATTATAAATATGTGGACCACGTGCAGATCACCGTCGCGGAGACGGTGGGCGTGGAGAACCGCGCGGGCTACTTCGATCAGTCCGGCGAAATCCGCGATATGCTCCAGAGCCACCTGCTTCAGGTGCTGACCCTCATCGCCATGGAGTCGCCGGTCGCCCTCGACGCCGACGCCATCCGGGATGAAAAGGTGAAGGTTCTCCGGGCGATGCGCTCCCCGGCCAAAGAGGACCTCGTGCTGGGACAGTACGCCGGAGGGGCGATTGACGGGAAGAAGCTGCACGGCTACCTGGAAGAGAAGGACGTGCCCACCAACTCCGGCACCGAGACGTACGTCGGCCTGCGCCTCTTCGTGGACAACCTGCGCTGGGCGGGGGTGCCGTTCTACGTGCGGGCGGGCAAGCGGCTGCCGCAGCGCCTCACGGAGGTCGCCATTCAGTTTCGGGCCATGCCGCAGGTCCTCTATTCGCGGCTGGCGTGCAACACCGCGCCGCCCAACACGCTCGTCCTGCGTATTCAGCCGGACGAAGGGATGGACCTGATCCTGAGCGCGAAGGTGCCCGGCCCGGTCGTCTCCGTGGCCCCGGTGAACCTGCATTTCCTGTATAACGACGCCTTCGGGGGAGCGGGTAACGAGGCGTACGAACGACTGCTGCTCGACGCTATGCTGGGGGACGCCTCCCTCTTCACCCGCTCGGATGAGGTCGAAACCGCGTGGGACCGCATCGCGCCGCTGCTGAAGTATCGGCAAACGATCAAGCCGCATCCGTACTTCTCCGGCTCCGACGGGCCGGACGCCGCCGATCAGCTCATCGCGACGAGCGGAGGCAAATGGCGATCCCTCGGCGGCGACGACTAACCGGGTGGAACTTCTTTATTCACCTGGCTGCTCCCGGCGACTTCAGTCGTCGGGAACCTTATGAAAAGTCCCCGACTCGTTGTAAACCGGGCTTGCGAAACGGCGTTGCGCGTGCTAGGATGACCTTGCGGCGCCGCGTCCCACGAAGACGTTGCGATGCGATTACGGCGCTATCGTCTAGCGGTCAGGACGCCGCCCTCTCACGGCGGAAGCCGGGGTTCGATTCCCCGTAGCGCTACTTCCCGGTCATCCTCTACGTTCACCTTCGCCGCAGACCGCCTGGCCTGCGGTTTTTTCATGCCTCCTCCGGCTTCAGGCCAGCTTCCACGGCTTGCGATACGGGCGACTCAGCATCTTCGCGGCTTCGGGGTCGCCGAGGATGCGCTCATGGTCGGGGTCCCACTTCAGGGTGTCGCGTCTCAGCCGCATAGCGATGTTGCCCAGGTGGCAGATGGTGATGGAGCGGTGCGCCACTTCGGCGGGGGCGATGGGTTCCTTGCGGGACAGCACGCAATCAATGAAGTTGCGGAAGTGATTGTCGCTTTTGTAGAGGTGAATCTCGTTCGGCCCGATGACCGAATCAAGGATGGACTTCGGCTCGGCGTCGTGCGTCCCGCGATTCGCGTACACCTTGCCTTCCGTCCCCTCCCACGTGACGCCGCCGCGCTCCTTGTCCGAGATGATCATCGTCACGCCGTTTTTGTACACCGCCTCGAAGTGATATTCGGTGGCGGTGTTCCACAGGGGATCGGGCGGGAAGGACCCTTTGGCGTTGCGGATTTCGATGGGGCCGGTGCGCTCGGTCCCCATGCCCCACTGGGCGCAGTCGGGATGGTGGCCGCCCCAGTCTGTGACCTGGCCGCCGGAGTAGTCGTAAATCCAGCGGAAGTTGACGTGAGTGCGCGCCGGGGCGTAGGGCGCTTTCGGCGCGGGGCCAAGCCAGAAGTTGTAATCGAAGCCGTCAGGGACGGGTTCAGGGGCCTTGCTGCCACCGGTTTTGCCAAAGTCGGGGCGCCCGCCGGGGAGGCCGCAGCGGACGGTGTGGAGTTTGCCGATGCGCCCGTTCCGCACGAGTTCGCAGGCGCGGCGGAAGTTCGAGTCGCTGCGCTGCTGGCTGCCGGTTTGCAGCACAACCTTGTACCGCTTCACGGCGTCGGCCATGGCGCGACCTTCGGCGATGGTGAGCGAGAGCGGCTTCTGGCAGTAGATGTCCTTCTTCGCCCGCGCCGCCATGATCACCGGGAGGGCGTGCCAATGGTCCGGCGTGGCGACTTCCACGGCGTCGAGGTCGGCGCGGCGGAGGAGCTCGCGGAAATCGGAATAGGTGTCGCAGCCCTTGTACGCCGATTTGCCGTCGCGGGTGGCGTATTTCGCTTCCACGGTTCGGCGCGCCGGTTCGCGCCCTCGCACCGAGCCGTCCCAGTAGCCGGGGCTTTCGCGGTTCACATCGCACACGGCGATGACCTGCACGCGGTCGTCGTTCAGGAAGTCGTTCAGGTCGTTCGTGCCCTGATTGCCGGTTCCGATGAAGGCCATCGTAACGCGGTTACTCGGCGCCACCTTGCCGTCGCGGCCCAGGACGCTCGCGGAGACGACCATCGGGAATCCAACCGCCGCCGTGGCCACCGCCGCCCGGCCCAAAAGGTCCCGCCGGGAGAGTTTCGCGGGGTCCGGGGGCGCTGTCGGGGGAGAGCTATTCGTATCGGGGCCATTCGCCTGGGGGTCGTGAGCCATGTCGCCTCCATTTTCGGTGGGATCGCCCCAGGGACGAAGGGGAGGGGGCGCCTCAGACTCCTTCCCGCTCTACTACAGGATTCCCTTCAGGCGCGCGGTGGTGAGGATCAATCGCGCCACCTGTTCGGCGCCGAGGCTAACGGCCCCCTGGACGACACCGAAGAGCGAACCCGCGAATTCGGATTCTCGCGCGTCTTCCGACGGCAGCGTGCCCCGGTTGATGAGGAGATCGTACATCAGGGGATCGGCGACATCGCGCCCGAAGGCGGACTTCACGAACCCGGCCCGCTCCCCATCGGCGCGGCGCACGGTCTCCCGCGCCTCCCGCTCGGAGAGGCTATCCACCATGACGGTGTGCCGCACACGCCATTCAAACGGCGCCACGATGCGGACGTGCAGGCCGGAGGCGCGGTGGTCCTTCAGGAGGATGTTGGCGCCGCGTCCCACGATGATGGCGGGGTCGTGCTGAAGGTAGACGTGGAGCGCGCGGCCCATGTGGCGGGCGTACACCGTGGAATCCGTCGATTCGCCGACCAGCAGCGAGTGAAGATAGGTGTCAATCTGACCCCGGAACCGCTCGTCCACCGTGTCCATCAGGCGGCGGCGAACCTGCATATTTTGCGCCACGAGGTCGGCCAGTTCGCGGTCGAGGACGGCCCAGCCGAGATGTTCGCCGAGGAGGCGCGCCACTTCGAGGCCGCCCGCGCCTCGTTCGCGGGAGAGGGTGATGTGCGGATTGGGTTCCTGTTGGGACTCTTCCTCCCGGTTCATCGGGGGAGTCGCCGCCACTTTCGTCTGAAGATTCCAGCGGTCCACCTGGCGACTGACTAACTGTTCCATGCTGGACATCGTGACCTCCTCGCTGAAGCGGTTCCCCTGTCGAGCGGCGACCGAACGCAACCGGGGAGAACGCCTAATGACGGGTTCAGGCGGCGCGTTCCACGCTCGGCTAAGCCTAGGGTACACCGTACCGCCGTCGGCATCCATCCCTCAAAAGTCCCGACTGCGCCATGACTTTGGTACCGATTGCTGGCGTCATGACCCGTACGAAAGTACCAGTACTCACGCCTGCGCGATCCACGCTCGCCGAATCGCGCTCCTGAGCGGCGCTCACCGCAGCGCCAGTACTTTCGTACTGGGCGACCCGGTACTCCGGTCGTGGGAGTGGGGAGGACTTTGGGGGCCAAAAAACCGGGACCAACGACGGATACCCCAACCTCTGATAACAGTTTACCATTGAGTTGAGCCATTGTTCACAATCGCGCTCCCGACGCGCCCTCGAAGGGGCCGCTGGTTCTCCCGCCGTTTCCGATTCGGAAAGTTTGCCATGAACCTCCGACTCTCCACCCGCGCCCTGCTCAAAAGCGCCGCCAACACGGTCATCCTCGCGGCCCTGGTCTACTTCGGGTCCGGGCGCCTGCGTCACTTCGACTGGGCGCTGCTCGGCTACTGCCTCGCCGTGTTGTTCGCGGTGTTCGGCATCACGTATCGGTACGCCATCTGGCTGGAGGTCCCCGGCACGCAGGTCTTCTGGAAGCGCGGCTGGGAACTCTCGATGGAGCGCCAGGGCTTCTGGCGGAACAAGTTCCTCAACCTTCGCACCGTGCTGAGTAACCTGCTGCTTCAGGGGTTCGTCGCCCATCGGGGCCGCAATCGGTATATCGCGCACATCCTCATCGTGTGGGGCTGCCTCATCAGTTTTGCGATCACGTTTCCCCTCGTGTTCGGCTGGGTTCACTTTGTCGCGCTGGACAATCACACCTATCAGGGGTACTCGTTCGGCATCCCCGGCCCCGCCTTCAATGTCCACAGTTTCCTCGGCTGGAGCATCTTCCACGCCCTCGATTACACCGCCGTGATGGTAATCACCGGGTGCGCCCTGGCCCTCCGCCGCCGCTTTACCGACCCCGGCGCGCGGGCGCTTCAGGACTTCACGGTGGACATCGTGCCGCTGTTCATGCTCATCGGCATCAGCGTCACCGGCCTGCTCATCACCTTCAGCGAAGAACTGCTCGGTGGCCAGTTCTGGGCGGTCTTCGCGTTGTCGCACCAGGCGGCGGTGGTGCTGTTCCTCATCTATCTGCCGTTCGGCAAGCTATTTCACATCATCCAGCGCCCGGCCAGCATCGGCGTGGAGCTGTATCGCCAGGTGTCCGACGAAGCCCCGCAACGCGCCTGCATCGTCTGCGGCGAAGGCTTCGCGTCCGAGATGCACCTGGAAGATTTACGAGAAGTCCTCGCGCAGGAGGGGTTCGACTTCCAGTTGGAGGAAGGCGGCCCCCGGCTTCAGGAACTCTGCCCCCGCTGCAAGCGCGTCCAGCGCCACCTCGCTTACGCCACGACCCTGGAGGAGCCGTTCCTACGATGAGCGCCCCCGTCGCCATACCCGAAACCGATATCCTCAAGCCGCGCTGGGACAAGTACGGCCCCCACCCGTACGATCAGCCCGACGACGGCTGGGACTCCGCCCACGAGATTGACCACGTGATCCCCACCCACTGCTGCTACTGCGGCATGCAGTGCGGCATGAACCTCCTCGTGGAGAAGAACCGCGTCGTCGGCATGGAGCCGCGTGAGGACTTCCCCGTGAACCTGGGCAAACTCTGTCCCAAGGGCGTCACCGCCTACCTTCAGGTGCACCATCCCGACCGACTGACCCATCCGCTCATCAAGGAGAACGGCGCCTTCCGCCCCGCCTCATGGGAGGAAGCCCTCGACCTGATCGAGCGGAAGTTCAAGGAAATCCAGGCGAAGCACGGGAAGGACGCCGTCGCCGTGACAGGCGGCGCGAGCCTCACCACCGAACGCGCCTACCTCATCGGTAAGTTTGCCCGGCTCGGCATCGGCACCAAATTCGTGGACTACAACGGGCGCCTCTGCATGGTCGCCGCCGCCGGGGCCAATATGAAGGCGTTCGGAGTGGACCGCGTGGCCAGCCCCTGGAGCGACATCCCCCTCTCCGACGTGATCCTCTGCGCCGGGATCAATGTCGCCGAGTGCTTCCCCATCCAGACGCGCTACCTCTGGGAGGCGAAGGACAAGGGCGCCAAACTCATCGTGGTGGACCCGCGCAAAACCGCCACCGCCCGCGTCGCCGACCTTCATTTGCAAATCCGCTCCGGCACGGACATCGCCCTCACCAACGCCATCCTCCGCATCCTGATCGAGGAGAACCTCGTCAATCCGGCCTTCATCGCCGAGCGGACGAACGATTATGAAGCCGCCGTCGCCGCCGCAATGGAAGTGACCGTGGAGGACGCCGCCACCCTCTGCGGCGTGAAGGCCGACGACATCCGCCGCGCCGCCCTCTGGTACGGCCACGCGAAGAACGCGATGGTCCTCCACGCGCGAGGCATTGAACATCACTCCAAGGGCGTGCATAACGTCCTCTCCTACATCAATTTAGTCCTCGCCACGGGGCAGATCGGGCGGCCCGGCGCGGGGTACGGCACCGTCACCGGGCAGGGGAACGGCCAGGGCGGACGGGAACACGGCCAGAAAGCCGAACAGCTCCCCGGCCAGCGCTCCATCACTGACCCCGCCGCCCGCGAGCACGTCGCCAAAGTCTGGGGCTGCTCCCCCGACGACCTGCCCGGTCCTGGCGTCTCCATCTACGAACAGGTGGACAAGATACTGGAAGGGGAGATCCACGGCCTCATCTCCTTCTGCAACAACGTCGCTGTGTCGCTCCCCAATCAGAACCGCGTCCGCAAAGCCTACACCGACCTCGATTTCTACGTGAACGTGGACTTCTTCCTGAGCGAAACGGGCCGCTACGCCGACGTGGTGCTGCCGTGCGCGGTCTGGGCCGAGGACGAGGGGACGATCACCAACGGCGAAGGCCGTGTCATCAAGATCAACAAGGCCGTGGACCCGCCCGGCGAGGCGAAAACCGACTGGGCGATCATGGCGGCGGTGGCGAAGCGCATGGGAACCGAGCGCTACTTCCCGTTCAACGAGCCGCGCGAGATATTCGACGAGTTACGCAAAGCCTCCGCCGGGGGTAAAGCCGACTATGCGGGCATCACCTACGAGAAGATCGAGGCGAATAACGGCATCTTCTGGCCCTGCCCCACCGAAGACCACCCCGGCACGCCCCGACTCTTCGAGGAGAGTTTCTACCATCCCGATGGCCGCGCCGTCTTCCACGGCATCCGGTACCAGACCGCCAACGAAATCCCCGACGCCGAGTACCCGTTCCTCCTCACCACCGGGCGCGTCGTCTACCACTTCCTGAGCGGCAATCAGACGCGGCGCATCGGCTTCCTCCGCGATCAGTGCCCGGAGCCGTACGTCGAGATGCACCCTTCCTCCGCGAAGACGCTGGGCATCGCCAACAGCGATCTCGTCTGGGTCTCCAGCCGTCGCGGCGAGATTCAGCTGCCCGCCCGCGTGGTCAACACCATCCGGCCCGACACCCTGTTCATCCCGTACCACTGGGGCGACCGGCAATCGGTCAATCTCCTCACGAACGACACGCTGGACCCGTACGCCAAAATCCCGGAGTTCAAGGCGTGCGCCGCGCGGGTCTCCCGCACCCAGGGCGGCCCCTGCGAGGGCATCCTCGCGCCGGACGTGAGCGTCGGCGTCCTCAACGCAACGCCTGAGACGACCGGCGACCCCGCGAAGCCGGACGGAGGCGCCTCATGAGACCGACCTTCTTCATGGACCCCAGCCGCTGCATCGGCTGCCGCGCCTGCGTCTCCGCCTGCCGGGAGTGCGGCACCCATCGCGGCTCCACCATGATCCACCTCGACGACCTCGAACCGGGGCTGTCCACCGCCACCGCGCCGAGCGTCTGCATGCATTGCGTGGACCCGGTCTGCGCCAAGGTCTGCCCCGCGCACGCCATCCAGATCGTGGACGGAGTCGTGCGGAGCGCCCTCAAGCCGCGCTGCCTCGATTGCCGCAACTGCGTGCTGGCCTGCCCCTTCGGCATCCCCCGCTACGAGCCGAAGCAGCACCTGCAAATGAAGTGCGACCAGTGCGTGGACCGGACCGTGGAAGGCCAAAAGCCGATGTGCGCCACCGTCTGCCCCAGCGGCGCCCTCACCTATGGCGATTACGCCGAAGTGACCGCCACCCGGCGCGGCAAGCCGGTCAACGTCTTCTGGTTCGGCGGGCAGCGCGTGGAGACCAACGTCTACATCATGGTCCCCCCCCATGAAGACTCGTCGCGCTTTGATCTGATGGAGTACTCCCAGGAGAACGGCGTGCAAAGCGCCCCCCTGGGCGACCTGAAGGCTCAATCCCAGGGAGGATCGCCATGACCCCGTCCCCCAATGGCCCCGCCGCCGCTCATCGCCGCCCTGCTCTTCGCCCCGCTGAGGCCGGAGACGAGATTCCACTTTGGCGGCAGCACTTCCCGCTGGACCACGAGGAGGACCTGCGCCGCTCCCGCCGGGAGTTTATGAAGCTGCTCGCGCTGGTGTCGGGCGGGTTCAGCCTCGGCAGCGTGGGGCTGGTCGTGAAGGCAGCGGTGGCGAAGGTCAATCATCGGGCGGCCCTCCCCACGATGGAGATCGCCGGGGCCGCCGACCTGAAGCCGGGCGAATCGCTCGGTTTCACTATGCCCGACGACGTGCCCGCCCTCTTGGTAAAGACGGCGGAAGGCCAGCTCGCGGCGTACGACCGCCGCTGCACCCACCTCTCATGCCCGGTGTTGTGGAACAGCGCCGAGCATCGCATCCAGTGTCCCTGCCACAAGGGCGCGTTCGACCCGGCCACCGGGGAAGTCCTGTTCGGTCCCCCGCAGCGCGGCCTCACCCATGTGACGCTGGAAACGCACGCGGGGAAGACCTTCGCCACCGGCTACGAGACCCGCAAGGGGATGGAGCGCCGCCATGACTCCACCTAGACCCGCCACGCCGCAGAGCGTGCGCCGCACCCGCTCCCCCGGCGAAGGCATCGTAGGGGTGACGCGCACCCTGTTCGCGGTGGCGCTGGTGACGCTTCAGATGTGGCTGCTGCAAATCGGCATGGAAGACCTGCTCTCCGGCCACACCGAGGTCCTCTGGCCGCTGGCGGCGATGTCGCTCGTCTGCTTCGCCTTCACGGTGTGGCTCTTCCGCGCGTCGAAGGCGTAACGCCCTCTCAGGGAGGGCTATCCTCTTTCCACCCTCGACTCCCGTTTCAGGAGTCCCCTGAGTCCCTTCAGTCCCCTGAGTTGACCCTCTCTCCACTCTCAACTCCCGTTTCAGGAGGTCCTTCTTGAAGCAGCAACCTGGCGCCGCTCGCGCGCTGTTCCTTTCCACGGTGGCGTTCGCGCTGGCGTTCGCCGTGTGGGGCCTCCTCGCCGGCCTCGCGCCCATGCTGAAGACCGAGTTCGGGCTAAGTCGCACGCAGGTGAGCCTGATGGTCGCCATTCCGGTCATCCTCGGCTCGGTGGGCCGCCTCCCGATGGGCCTCCTCGCCGACCGGTATGGCGCCAAACCGGTGATGGCCGCGCTGATGCTGTTCCTCATCATTCCGTCTATCGGCCTGTCTCAGGCGCACACGTATCAGAGCGTGCTGGGGTGGGCGTTCCTGCTCGGCCTGGCGGGCACGTCGTTTTCGGTGGGGGTGGCGTTCGCGTCGCCGTGGTACAGCAAGGAGCGGCAGGGGTTCGCGCTGGGGGTGTTCGGCGCGGGCAACATCGGGCAGAGCGTGGCGGTGTTTGGCGGGCCGCTCATCGCCGCTCACTACACGCGCAGTATGCCGTTCCTAATTTTCGGCGGCGTGGCGTTCGTGTGGGGCGTCGTCATCCTCCTGATGGCGAAAACGCCGGAACGGACCCGTCCTCCCCTCACGCTGGCGCAGGCCCTCCGCCCGCTGGGAACCGAACCGCTCTGCTGGCTCCTCAGCCTTTTCTACTTTGTCACGTTTGGCGGCTTCGTGGCGCTGGGCATCTACCTGCCATCGCTGCTGAAGGAGGTGTTCGGCCTCACTCCGGCGGACGCGGGCGCGCGCACGGCGGGCTTTGTGGTGCTGGCGACTCTCGCGCGGCCCGTGGGCGGCTGGCTCAGCGACAAAATCGGCGGCGCTCGGCTGCTGACGTACGTCTTCGGGGCGCTCGCGCTCCTCGCTTACGGCCTCTCCAGCTCGCAGATGGCCCTCTTCACCGCAACCGCTCTCTCCATCGCCCTCTGCCTGGGGCTGGGCAACGGCGCGGTGTTCAAACTGGTGCCACAGTACTTCCCGCAGGAAGTGGGCACCGTCACCGGGCTGGTGGGCGCGTGGGGCGGCCTGGGCGGCTTCTTTCCGCCGCTCGTGCTGGGCATCCTGAAGGACCGCGTGGGGTCGTATAACCTCGGCTTCGCGCTGTTGGCGGTCTTCGCGGTGGTTTGCCTCCTGCTAAACTACCGGATTCTGGTCGCCCCGCGAGTCGTTTCGGTGGAGAGCGTGGCCTGAACGACTGAAGAACGACGGAAACCTTCCCGGCCCGCCGTTCAGAACGATATGATGTGATGGAACCGTCCCGCCCCGACCATTACGACCCGTATCTCCTCCTCAGGAGCGATTGATGACAGCCTCATCTTCCCCAGAACCGACCCTCAGCCAGAGGGTCATCGAGCGATACTCCCGCGCCCGCGTCTTTGATCGGTATGGCCTCGACTACTCCTGCGACGGCGCCCTCACCCTCGCCGACGCCTGTGACAACGCGGGCGTAGACCCCGAAGCCGTCCGCCAGAGCCTCGCCGAATCCGACGCCCGTCTCTCCCTGGAAGATCAGGTGGACTGGAACGCCGCCACCATCTCGGAACTGGTGGACAACCTCATCACCGTCCATCACGAACACCTGCGGCGGGAACTCCCCCGGCTGGCGAACCTAATTGACCGGGTGTTCGTGGCCCACGGCGCCGCACATCCCGAAATGGCGGATGTGAAGCGTGTCTTCGGGGCGCTGCGCGACGAACTCGAATTGCACGCCACCAAAGAGGAGACCCAGGTCTTCCCGATGTGCCGTCAACTCGAACACGCCGTCACCATGCCCCGCTTCCACTGCGGCGCCGTGCGGAACCCGATCCGCAGCCTGGGAATCGAACATGAAGAGTGCAGCGGCGCCTTCGTCACGCTGCGCCAACTGACGGGGGGCTTTACGGCGCCCGAAGGGGTATGCAATACTTACCGGGCTATGCTGGACGGCCTGAACGCGCTGGAGAAGGAACTGCATCGGCATATCCACAAAGAGAACAACCTCCTTTTCCCCAAAGCCGCCGCCCTCGAAGCCGCGCTGAACTCCGGCCCTCCAGTCGTTCCCTCCCTGGTGGCGAGCGGAGCGGGGTAATCCCCCGCTTCTGCCGCCGGGCATCCCATCTGACAATCCGCCCCGAAAGGTGGGGAAGGCGCCATGCTCTCCGATCAATTCACCGCCATCTTTCGCGCCGAGCATCGCAAGGTGCGGGACCTGCTGTTCGAGCTCAAGGCGGCTTTTGCGGCGAAAGATCGGAACCGCATCGAGAGTTTGGTGTACAACCTCTCCATGAACCTTGGCCCGCACCTGCGCTACGAGGAGGAGACGATCTACCCGCTCCTCGCCGACGCCCTGGGCGCGGAGTACCTCGAACACCTGCTGGCGGGACACGACCGCGCCATCCTCAACGCCGAGCGCGTGGTGGAGATCGCCCAGGCCGAGACGATGACCGACGCCGACGTCGCCGAAGCCGACCGCCTGCTTCAGGCCGCCCTGCCCCACATCACCGACTGCGACGGCCTGTCGCTGATGGTGGAGACGCTTCCCGAAGAGAAGATCAGGGCGATCCTCGAAGCGCGGAGCCAGGCGCTGCAAACGAAGACCGGCCTGCTGGAGTGGGCGCGGGGCGAGCGGGGCCGGACTCTGTCCCCGCACGCCGCCACCGCTGAACCGGCTGGGGAGCCGAGGGACGGTTAGCAGGTCCGGCCCGACAGCGCGCCTAATCTGTGGAAGGGGCCCCTCCAGGAGCCGCCTCACAGCTTCAGAAACAGCGCGGCGAGCGATGAGGATCGGCGCATCACGAAGGGGATAACCGCCTGATGAGTGGAATTTGCAGTGGAAAGAATTACCTGATTGCGGGCGTGGCCAACGAAAAAAGTCTCGCCTGGGGGATCGCCAGATCGGTGTTTCGGGAAGGAGGAACGGTCCTCCTCTCCTGCCAGGAAGCGCTGAAGGAGCGCGTGGAGGGCCTCGCCACGCAGATTGGGAACGCGCCCGTCTACCTGTGCGATGTCAACTCAGATGAGGACCTCGCGGCCATGGCGACGCGCATCGGCGAGGGGTACGGCTCGCTGTACGGCATCGCCCACTGCATCGCGTTCGCCCCGCGCCGCGCCCTCCAGGGTTCGATGGAAGCCACCACCCGTGACGATTTCAAAATTGCGCTGGAGACCTCGGCGCATTCGCTGTGCGCCCTGGTCGCCGCCTGCCTCCCCCTGATGAAGGAAGGCGGCAGCGTCGTCACCCTCACCTACGACACCGCGCGCGCTTATCCCAACTATAATCTCATGGGCGTCGCCAAGTCGGCGCTGGAAGCGGAAGTCCGGTACCTGGCGTTCAACCTGGGGGACCGGAAGATTCGCGTCAACTCGCTCTCCGCCGGGCCACAGAACACGCTGGCCGCGCGGGGTATCACCAACTTTA
Organism: Armatimonadota bacterium; assembly: GCA_038240635.1. Taxonomy (GTDB): domain Bacteria; phylum Armatimonadota; class DTGP01; order DTGP01; family JAHWJO01; genus JBBRGS01. The sequence goes on along the minus strand of JBBRGS010000008.1, from coordinate 18,482 downwards.
ACGCCCTGAAGCAGATGGGGCGGGAACGCGCTCCCCTCGGCTGGGACCCCGATGACACCGGTCCCGTCGGGGACGCGGCGACGTACCTCATGAGCGACCTCAGCCGCTCGGTGACCGGAATCATCCATTACGTGGACGGTGGCCTCCACATCGTCGGCGCCTAACCGGCGCATCGCCCTGGCCTCGCGCTTTGCGTCCCGGCCCGCAGCCTCTCGAAACTCAGTCAGCTCTCTCACGGCGCGTCCGACCCTCGGTCGCCCTTCGCCTCCCTCGCTCCCTGCTTTCCGGCGACACCGCGAACGACCCTACGGAAGGAACTCCACCATGGTTGTAACCAAACAGCTGCCTCCGCTTCAGATTGGAGATTGCACGGCCCCCGTCCCCATCATTCAGGGCGGCATGGGCGTGGGAGTCTCCCTCTCCGGCCTGGCGTCGGCGGTGGCGCGCGAAGGCGGCATCGGCGTGATCGCGGGGGCGGCCATCGGGCTGGTCGGCTCCCCCAACGGCGAACGGTTCGAGGAGAACAACATCCTCGTCCTGCAGAGCGAGATCAAAAAGGCGCGCGATGAGGCCCCCAACGGCCTCATCGGCGCCAACATCATGGTCGCCCTCACCGACTACGCGAAACTGACCCGCGTGGCCGCCGAAGCGGGCGCCGACTTCATCTTCTCCGGCGCCGGTCTGCCGATGGCGATGCCGACCTACACCGAGGGCACGAACGCCAAACTCGTCCCGATCATCTCCTCAGGCCGCGCCGCCGCGCTGCTCTGCTCCTCGTGGAAGAAGAAGCATGGTCGCCTCCCGGACGCCTTCGTGGTGGAAGGTCCCCGCGCGGGCGGGCACCTCGGTTTTAGCCGGGAACAACTCGCGCGCATCGATGAATTCCCTCTCGAAGGGCTGCTTCAGGAGACCCTCCAGGCGGTGCGCCCCTTCGAGGACGAAGCGGGCCGCGCCATCCCCGTTATCGTCGGGGGCGGTGTGTTTGATGGCGCCGACATCGCTCGCGTGATGGCCGCCGGAGCCGCCGGGGTGCAGATCGCCACCCGCTTCGTCTGCACCCACGAATGCGACGCCGCGTTGGAGTTCAAGGAAGCCTTCATCAAATCCACGCCGGACGATCTCTCGTATGTGACCAGCCCGGTTGGCATGCCGGGCCGCGCGATCAAGAACCAGTTCCTCAACCGGGTGCTGGAAGGCGAGAAGGTCCATACGACCGCGTGCCCGTACCATTGCCTGAAGACGTGCGACCCGGAGACGCGGCCCTACTGCATCGCTATCGCTCTCAATCAGGCGCGCATGGGGCAGGTGGAGAAGGGCCTCATCTTCGCCGGGGAGAACGTTTCTCGGCTGGACAAAATCGTCAGCGTTCACGAACTCATCACCGAGCTGGTAGAGGGGGCGGAAGCGGTACTCGCCGAGACGCCGCTCCCTTTTTCCCCGCCTGAAACCTCGCCCCCCCTGGACCTTTCGGCGGCTCTCCGCCCCCAGGAAGCGCCCCACGCGGAGGAGACGGCGCGCTTCCGGGAGCCCAAAGGGTCCGCCGTCGCCTGACGCGGGCGGACTGTTATCGTGCGCCACTTGTCGCGTATTCATGGATGAGGTGACTCCATGATCCGCCTGACACTGCGTCCCAACCGTCTGACGACGCGCGCCCTGTTGCGCTTTGAGCTCTCGACTCGCGCCCTGTTGCGCTTTGAGCTCTCGCTTCTCGCCCTGTGCGCCTTCGGCCTCTGTGGGGGAGGCGCCCGCGCCGCCGAAGCGCCCGACGTGGACGCGCTTTATATCGAGCGTACACCGCGCATCGCGTTCAACGCCGCCGACACGACCTACAAAAGCGGGCTGCCCAAGCCGGGGCAGGCCATGACGTACCTCGCCCATGTGAAGAACTGGGGCGACGCGCCCGTCACGCTCCCGTATGAGTGGCGGCTGGACGGCGCTAAAGCCGACGAAGGCTCCCTCGCCATTCTGGCGGGCGCGGAGGCGAAGGTTCCGTTCCTCTGGACGTGGGAGCCGAGCGATCACACGCTGGAGTTTATCGCCGACCCTGGCGCGACCCTCGCCGAGCGGTCCCGCCTGAACAACCGGGTGGAGATACGCACCAACGCGCTCACCGTCGGCCTTTGGGTGGAGCGCGGCCTGTACGACTACTTCCATCAGAACCAGTATCGCCTCAATGACGGCGCCAACGGCTTTGAGGACTGGGGCCAGCGCATGATCCGCCGCTGGAACGACCTGATGGCCCGCGCCGTATACCCCGCCTCGCCCAACGGAATGCTGGACCGGCTCGCGCTCGATAAAGTGGTGGTCGTGGCGAACGGCAAACTCCCCCTCGCCGGAGGGCTGCCGACCAACAACCCGGACGGGCGCGATCAGACGGTGGACCTGCAATGGGGCTACCCGTGGCATCCGAACGAGAGCCAGCCGGGCCAGTTCTACGGCTTCCGCTGGAACGGGCCGTTCTACCTCGATTTCGGGAGCATCCACGAGATGAACCATGCCCGGTTCCAGATAGACTTGTACGGCCTGGATGAAAACCAGCAGCAGAACCCGCCCGCCGGAGAGCCGCTTCACGTGCAGGTGACGGACGCCAACCAGCGCCTCGTCGCCGGAACGAGCGCCATGCCGTTCATCGCGTGGGATGTCGTCTACTACAACAAGTGGCGCGACCTCATGGGGGCCGGCCCCAGCATCTTCGACGCCTACACCGCCGGCGTCTGGAACTGGAAGGCGCACAAGCGCGGACGCGGCAACCAGAACGCCCCGCCCGACATCGGCGTCTTCCTGAACGACCTGCCGCAGCGGAACCACCTGCGCCTCGTGAACCAAAACGGCCAGCCGCTCGTGGGCGCGACGGTCTCCGTCTATCAGGCGACCTCCGGCTCCGGCTGGTACACCAAGGTGTACGACAACACGGCTGACCTCAGCTTCACCACCGACGCGACGGGGACGGTGAACCTGCCGCGCAACCCGTTCGGCGCCGGGAATATCCAGCACGGCTACGGATACTCCAACGGCCTGGCCCTCGTCAAAGTTCAACTCGACGGGAAGACGTACTTCCTCTGGCTCGAAGTGACCGACTTCAACATGGCGTACTGGCGCGGAGAGACGCAGGACGCCACCTATAGTCGCAACGTGGACGTTCAGGGGAACGGCGTCGTCATCCCCGCGAACTCCTGGCGGGGGAGTTACTTCAACGGCGGCGAACTGGGCGCTTACGTCGCCTCCCGCTCGGACGCTCGCATTGATCTGGAGGGCGCCGCCGCGCTTCCCGATGGCGTGAACGCCTCCTCATTCAGCGCGTACTGGCAGGGGAACTTCGCCTTCACCGAAGGCTGGAAGACGTTTACCCTCACTTCCGACGGCGGCCTGCAACTGCTGATGGACGGTCGCCTCGTTTTCGACGCCTGGGGCAACACGACGCCCCGGACGTGGACGCCGACACTCTACACCACTTCCGGCAGCCCGTATGTCACGCCGGGCCGAACGGCGCCGAACAACGCTACTCACCGGCTGGAGCTTCGTTACCGTTCCGGCGAGGGGCCGCTCCGCGCCAGTGTCTCATGGACCGACGCCGCCCCGCCGAGCGAGGTTCCCGTGAACGCCTGGCGCGCCGACTATTACAGCGCCGCGCAGTTGAAGGGCCTCATCACTTCGCGGACGGAAGCGGCGATAGACAACGATTACGCCGACGGCTCACCCGATCCCACCCTCGGCGGCGACAACTGGAGCGCCCGGTGGACCGGCGACTGGGACTTTGACGCCGGGGAATACGCCTTCACCGCCACGATGAACGACGGCATGCGCGTCTGGGTGGACGACGAGAAGATTCTCGACAAGTGGCAGACGCGCGGGAGCGTCCTCACGACGACGGTGAACCGGGCGCTGACCGCCGGGCGGCATCGGGTGCGCGTGGAGTACTTCGAGAGCGGCGGCGCGGCTACGGCCCGGCTTAACTGGAAGCGCCTGCCTCCACAGACCCCCGGCGACGTAAACGGGGATACGAAAGTGGATGTGCGGGACGCGCAACAGGCGCTTCAGGCGCTGGTGGGGATGATTACCCTCACGCCGGATGCCTTCCATGCGGCGGACATGGACGGGGACGGGCGGCTTCAGATTACGGACGTGGTGGGGATACTGAAGCGCGCGGTCGGGCTGCCGTCGTTCAATCCTGCGTCAGCCGCGCCGGTTCGCGAATACGGTTTGGTTCCTTTTGCGGGAACAATCCTCTCATAATCTATAGGCTTTGCGTCTTCCTGGCGCCTGTGGGGGGGGCGCGAGGTTCCTCTTGCGTAACCGGCGAGAGGTCCGTGAGGCGTGGCGTCGTCACCTGTTGAAGTGGGCGGGGGCGCCCGAAGGAAAGGATGTCCAATGGTCCGTATTGCAATGCTTTCCGCCGCGCATGTGCACTTTGGCGGGTACGCCGATCAAGTCGTGCGAGAACCCGACGCCGAGATGGTGGCGATCTGGGACGATATGCCCGAACGCGGCAAGGCCGCCGCCGAGAAGTATGGCGTGCCGTACACCGATGACCTGAACGTCGTGCTGTCCCGCGACGATGTGGACGCTGTGGTGGTGAACGCCGAGACGAGCAAGCACCGGCAGGTGATGGTTCCGGCGGCGGAAGCCAAAAAGCATATTTTCACCGAAAAAGCGCTCAGCGTCACCCTGGAAGACTCCAAAGCCATCGCGCAGGCGGTGAAGGACGCGGGCATCGTGTTCACGATCTCGCTGCCGTCGCGCACGTCGCCGCACTTCCTTTTCATGCAGGAGGTGGTCAAAAAAGGGTGGCTCGGCGACATCTCGCAGGTCCGAATGCGGAACGCGCACAACGCGGCGCTGGACCACTGGTTCCAGGGCGGCTCGGCGTGGTTTGGCGACAAGGAGCTGGCGGGGGGCGGCAGCCTGTTTGATTTGGGATGCCATCAGGTGGACATGATGCGCAAGCTGATGGGCAAGCCGAAACAGGTGACGGCGCTGGCCTCCAACTTCTCCAAAGCGTATGACATTGATGACGTCTGCATCGCCCTCATCGAGTTTGAGAGCGCCGCCATCGGCATCGTTGATGTCTCGTGGGTGCAGCGCTCCGGCCCCAACACCAACGAGTTCTACGGTACGGAAGGGTTCCTCGGCACGGGGTATCCGGGCGTGGGGACGATCCTGCAGAGCACGAAGCTGAGCGCGGCCGGCGTGACCGGCACGATCCAGCCGAACATGCCCAAGGGGCGCCCGGCGCTGATGACGCAGTGGCTCAACAAAGTGACCGGCAAGGGCGGCGAACCGGACACGAACATCGAGGACGGCGTGAACCTGACCGAGCTGCTGGACGGGATTTACGCCTCCGCCAATTCGGGCAGGGCGCATACGTTCTAACGACGCCACACGGCTCGAACCCTCAGATCATCGCACTGAAGATCACCGCGTCAGGGACCTTCCAAGCGGAGGGTTCCTGGCGCGTTTTGGTGAATGAGTCCGCAGAGCGGAGCGGGTGAGATTCGAACTCACGGTGGCGTGAACCACGACGGTTTTCAAGACCGCTCCCTTAAACCGCTCGGGCACCGCTCCAAGGGAGACCATCGCACGCGTTGCGAGGCTCCATCCGCGTCCTCATTCTGCCCCGCGACTCCCGCGCTGTCAAGCCGTCTGCCCCCCGTGAAACGGAGAACCGACCGCTCGATTACCCGCCCCTCAGGTTGAACCCCCTCCCGCCCGGTGTTATAATTCCGTGACACCGACTCAGTGCATGGCCGCGCGCCATGCGCCCCCCCTTTTCAAATCCCGTAACGCATTTCGTGACTTCACTGCACGGAACTGAGGAGCGAACGGTTGAGCGATCTGGACCCGCAAGACTCTCTGACTGAAGCCGAACCCCTGGATGCCCCCTCCGAAACGACCGACGGGACCGCAGGAGAGGCTTCCCTGATCCTTGCGGAACGCGACGAGGAGGGCGAACGCTCGGAGACGCCACAAACCGATTCGCCCGCCGACGATCCCTCCGACGCGGCTCCCGACCCTCTCGAAGATGAAGTCACGGAGGAGGCGTCGGAAAGCGAAGCGACACCTGAAGCGCCCGATGCTGAAGCGATAGATTCCTCCACGACCGATACCTCCGGTAGTGAAGCTGCGCCCGTCGCCGAGGATGCGCCCGTCGCCGAGGATGCGCCCGTCGCCGAGGTTGCGCCCGTCGCCGAGGTTGCGCCCGTCGCCGAAGCTGCGCCCGTCGCCGAGGATGCGCCTGTCGCCGAGGTTGCGCCTGTCGCCGAGGTTGCGCCCGTCGCCGAGGTTGCGCCTGTCGCCGAGGTTGCGCCTGTCGCCGAAGCGCCTGCCGCCGAGGACGCGCCCGCTGTGGAGCCGGAAACGCCGCTGACCCGCCGCCGCGCCACTGCCCGGCGCCCTCGCCCCGACGACGCTGTCGCCGCTCCCCAGGCCGAAACGGACCCGAAGTCCGAACCTCCTTCCACGGCGGTGGCCGAAGCGTCGCCTCCGCCCGTCTCCCGCGCCCCGGCGGTCGTGATGGCGGCCCCGCTCACGCGGCGCTCCCGTCGGCCCCGACCTGACGCCCTCTCCACGGAAGCGCCCAATACCGCTCAGGAAGCCACTTCCTCCCCTGAACCACCCATCGCCGAAGTGAAAGTTCAGGCCGAGGCGTCGGCTGTCCCGGAAACCGACGCGGTCCCGGAGGGGACTCCTGTGTCCGAGGTCGTGGCGCCTGTGTCCGAGGTCGTGGCGCCTGTGTCCGAGCCTGTGGCTGACGCGGCGCCTGCCGACGCTCCGGTGAAGCGAACCCGCCGAACCCGCAAGCCAACTGCTACCGCCGCCGAGGACGCCTCACTCCCCGCCGCCGCCGACCCCGCTCCGGCGCCGGAGGAGACTCCCGCAGAAGCGACGCCCGCGAAGCCCGCCAAAAAGTCCCGCAAAAGTAAAAAGAAAACTGAAGCCGCCGCCGAGCCTGCCACCGGGGACTCGCCGAACGCCGGGGTTGTGCCCGCCGCCGAGGACGCGCCCGCTCCTGCCCGGAAGTCTCGCCGCCGCGCAAAGGCGGATCCCGTCGAGGCTAAGCAGGAGGCGTCTCCGTCGCCCGAAACGCGTTCCGCGCCTCTGGCCGCAGCGGAGAAACCGGGCGCGACAGAACCTGATGCCCCTCCCACCGAGCCGAGCGCCGCACAGGATGAAAACGACGACGCTTCCTCCACTCGTCGCCGCTCTCGCCGCCGTCGCCCTCGAACCGAATCCTCCGCCGGGGAAGACGCTGCCAACTCGTCCGCCGAAGCGAGCGCCCCCGTGGCCGAGGAGGCGACGCTTTCGCCGCTTTCCCCAGCGGGAGATGCGGAGGGAACGCCTCCCGAACTCCTCATCGAGGAGGATGAGCTGCTGGAAGAGATGGGATCGCCCGACGCGGAACCCTCCTCCGCAGAAAGCGCCTCCGATGCCGCCGGAAACCGCCGTCGTCGCCGTCGTCGCCGTCCGGGACTGGCCCTGGTCAGTGATGCGCCTCCTGAAGAGATGGTTGCCGACACCGCTCCCGAACCGGAACCCATGCCGGAGGAGGTCCGCCCGGACGGGGACGCCCCGCTCGCGGCTCCGACGAATGGTCACGGCGCCACCGACGACTCCAGCGCCGACCCCCGCCAGCGCCGCACCCGCTCCACTCCCTTCCGCCGGGATCGGGGAGGCCGTCGCCCCACGATGGAGCAGGCCGTCTTCGAGAACGTGGACGATCCCACCGCCGCGCCGATCCGCGTGGATGTGCAGCCCGGAGTCGGAAGTCGCCTCATTGGGCGAAGCATCGTCGGGTTCCGGGAAGCGTTCGATATCCCCGGCTCCGAGCGGCCCGGCGTCAGCTTCCGGGTCCTCATCCTCGACGATGGCAGCGAGTGGCGCCTTCGGGGCAGCGACGAGTTCGACGGCTGGCTGGAGCGCATGCGCCCCGACGACGCCTGATAAACCTGTTTCACTCATGCGGAAAACGAGATCGGGCAGGCCTCCACAACAGGTGGCCCGCCCGATCTCGTTTCATTGAGGAGGAGAACCTCCAGCCGTTCCCGCGCCAGGGTGAGGCCGGTTCGGGGTTATTTGGCGCCGATTGGAATGGACTTCACCAGGGGGGCGAGGACGCGGGCGGCGGCGGACATCTCCTCGGCATGGGCGCGGGCGAGCGCGTAATCGCCCTGCCGCAACGCCTGCCGGGCCAGATAGAGCCGCCGCTCCACCTGTGTCAGGAGGCGGCGCATCTCCGGGTGATACCCCTGGGTCCCTTCCCGATAATCGAGTTCGATACGGTAATCGGCCTGCGCCCGGTTCGCGGCGTTCAGGGCCACATTCGCCTGCGCCAGCCCGGAGGTCTGATCGGCGGCGGCGCGGGCCAGCGCCTCCAGGTCCCAGAATTTTAGCAGGTCATAGACCGCCGTGAGGGTGTCGGCGCGACGCGGCGCTTCCGGCTCGTAAAGGGCCATCGCCGCCTTGAGCAAATCGGTCCCCTGGGCGTCGGTCATGGCAGATGGGAACGGTTGCTTCACCGGGAGGCCAATCGCTTCCATTGCGGCCCGCATCGTCTTTAGGCGCTGGTTTCGGCCTGTCACCCCGGCGTCATTCAGGAGACTCTTCCCCAGATCAAGGAGATAAACCGGGGCTGTCGTCAAGGTGAGTTTATTTCCGGAGAGTTGCAGGTTGGAACGGGTGTACATCGGGTCCCGAACCTCCGGCGCCCGGCCCGGCGCCAGGGGCAGCGTGACCGTCTTCGTCCCGGTGAGCGCCCATGCGACCAGAATCGCGGCCCCGTTCTTCTGGAACACCTCGCCGCGCAGCGAAGCGTCCCAGGGCATGGGTCCCACATACTCGGCGCCGCCCAGGGCCGCGGCGAGACTCGCCACCCCGAAGAAGCCGGGAGCCGCCGTCCCATCCTCCCGAAGCAGCGACGGTTCCGCCTGCCAGAAGACTTTCTCCACGCCGCCCGCCAGCTGCCGCACTGTGGAGCGCACGACCGCGCCCGCCTGCGACACCGGCGTGGCCGACGTGAGAGGCAATCGTTCGCCGACATTCCACAGATCGAGCGCGGGATAGGCTGAATTTCGCATGCTGCTGAGGTGTTCCAGCGTGGATGCGAAGGTCGTTTCATCGGGAGTCACGCCCAGCCCATGCACCGCGAGGGTGTCGGTGGCGGTGTCCGCGCCCGCTTTTGCCGCTGTCCGGCCCATTTCGAGTTGATCGCTGGACGCGTCTGGCAGCTCCATAAACGTCAGGGCGTCCTTATGAATCGCCTTGGAATTAGCGTGAAAGCGCCGGAGGAGGCTCGCATACGCGGCGGGGTCCAGCGTTTGAGGCCACTCGAAGGCCCAGCCGCCCGCCCGGCGCTTGAAGTGGGTCATCATCTCGCGCTCGTACGTCAGTTGAGCGTCGGGCGCGCCGGTGTACGCGCGGCTGACGATAGCGATGCCGAGTTGATCGCCCAGGGAGGTCGTCGCTTCGGGATAGCCGGGCGCCACATCGGAGCGGGCGCCGTAATCGGGGCGGAAGTCGGCGGCCTTCCACCAGGGCCACTCGCCCATCCAGTACTGGACTCCGGCGGCCTGAGCGAGCGGCAGGTCCCCTCCCGCGATGCCTAACGGAAACTCTCCGCTGACGACATTCTTCACCGGGGGGACCACTCCGCCGCCGCACGTCGCCTGGCCGATCACCGTTCCGCCCGCCTGCGCCGTCACCGCCACCGTCACCGAGCCGGTGAAACTCGCCGCCTGGGTCACCAACGGAGTCGTCACGCGCGACATCGCCGGAACCGTCATCATGAATTGCCCGGAAGCGAACGGCGAACCCGACGCCGTGATGGCGTTGTACGTCACCGACCAGGCGCGCACCGTGGAACTGACATTCGTAAGCGTGACCGCCAGCGGCAGCCGTTGCCCCAGCGTCACCACGCCTCCCGAAGTCTGCGGCGTGATCTCCACCGCCGGATACGACTCCATCGCTCCCACCGGCGCCGTGAGCGCGCGTGACCCGGAGACCGCCGTCAGCCAGCGCGCGGGTTCCGTCTTCACCTCCCCTCCGGCCAGGACCAACGGCGCGTTCAGCGATCCACCGACCAAAGGCGCGCCCGGAAACAGCGGGCCATTCATCCCTTCGTGGGCGCTGTGACGCAGCCATGTCACGTTCGATATTCCCTGCGTCCTGGGCAGGCCGACCGGCCGGATCGCGTTACCGCTCCCTTGAAGGGGTTGCGTCAGCGTGACGGACCCGGTGGCGAACGCAGCGCCGCTTCCCGTGGCGGATGAGGGCGCGGGGGGGGGCGCCGGTTTGGCGGCGGGGCGCGTCGGCTTCCTGACCGGTTTCACCGCTTTTTTCGCGGGTTTCATCACCGGTTTGCGGGCCGCCGCATGAGGAGAAGGAGAGGGAACGGAGAGCAGACCGAAGAGGAAAACCAATGAGGCGAGTGACGCGATGGTGGGGTGGGGCTGAACAGGCATGAGGGAAGGAACTCCGTGGATGTCTACCAGGGTCTTCAAGGGGACGGAAACGCCGGTCCGCCCCCGGTTCCACAGAAGGGAACCGGTTGACGGAAGGTCATCGCGCGGGGGGCAGCCGGTGGCGGCGCATGGGACGCACTCCTCATGGTCGGAGGATGACGAAGCCATGTTCACCTTGCCACGATGCCCGGTTCGCCGTCGAGTCGCTTTGCGCGGCGGCGCTTCAGCCCAATGACAACTCAACCCGGAAGATGGAATCCCCGATTCTCATCTCATCGCCGGAATGCAGAGTGGCCTGGGTCACGCGGGCGCCATTCACAAAGGCGCCATTGGAGGAGCCTTCATCCTGGAGCGTCATGCCACCGGGCGAAGGGGTGAGGGTGACGTGGCGCCGCGACACTGAGGGGTCCTGAAGCGTCACCGTGTTCCCGGCGTCGCGCCCCAGCGTTACGGGAGAACTCACTTCCACGCGCAGCCCGGCGCCGGGTCCCGCGATCCCAATCAACCGGAGGGCGCCCGAAACTCCCGCCGATGAGCCGCCAGGGGGATTGGCGAGTTGGGGCCGCCAGGCCGGAGCCTTCGCCGCGTGAAGCGGACCGCCCGCCGGGGCCGGCTGGGGAGCGCCCAGGGGGGAGCAGGCGCACCCTCCGGTGAGCGGGTTCTTCGTGGCGCCACAGAAGGCGCAGACGTTCGCGGGCGCCGTCTGGAGAGCGGGGATCGGGGCAATGTCCCGTTCCGGCAGCGGCAGATGCTGGCCTCCCTTGTGATGAAACTCCAGCAGGAAGCGCCCCACGCCGATTCGGTCCCCTTCCTGTAACGGATGTTCCCGCACCGCATGGCCGTTCACCAGCGTGCCGGAGGCGTTCCCCGCGTCCTGAAGGAACCAGACTCCCTGTGTGCGCCGAATGAACGCGTGCTGTTTTCCAACCGCCGGGTCGCCAAAAAGGGGCACATCGGACATCTCGTCGCGGCCCACGGTGTTGACTTCCTTATCCAGGAGATAGTCGCGGCCTTCGTTGCGGCCCATGACCACGCGCACCCACGCCTGCCGGGCCAGTTGCGCCGCGAGACTCACGCCCAGGCCGGTGCCGCCGCCGACGCAGGCGAAACCGATGGCGCGGCTCAATTCGGGCACGCCGGTGACGCGCGCCACGATCTCAAAGGCGAAGCCGCCCACCGCGCCGCCGAGCAGCCCTCCCGCGAGGCCCGACTTCAGGCGCCGGGGAGAGAAGTGGAGGACCCCCATCGCCGCGCCGACGAACAGCCCGATGCACGCCCAGCCCACCGTGCGCGCCGCTACATTGCTGATGAACGCCGTGAGCGTTCCCGCGCCTCCGAAGGCTTCCAGGTGCGTGTTGAAGCCGGACCACGGGCCATAGATCGCCTGCCCCAGCCGTATGCCGAGGAAGCCGCCGAGGAGACCGACCCCCGCGCCTCCCAGGGCGTATACCCCGGCCTGCCGGTTGGAGCCGCGATCCAGCCCTTCGGCGGCGCCCAGGGCGGCCCCGATGCCCATGCCAAGGAGGGCGCCCAGCCAGCTCTGCGCGACAAAGTCCACCACGTCGGAGTTGGGGGTCAGGCGGTTCATCGGCTCCACGAGCAGCCAGATGAGGAACCCGCCGACGGCTCCGGCCAGAAGATGCAGGATAACTCGACGCATAACGACCTCGTGGTGATGCCTGGAAGTGCGGAGGGCGGCGGTTCCCCCCGGATCGCGTTACTCCTGATAAATGAAGCGCGTTTGACCGATGAGAAGTTCGTCTCCGGGATGGAGCGCCGCCTCGGCCACGCGGGTTCCGTTCACGAAGGTCCCGTTGGAGGACCCGGTATCCTGAACGCGAGCGCCCGCTGCGCCCGGCTCCACCCGCGCATGGCGCCGGGACGCGAGCGTGTCGCCGGGAAGCGCCACATCGTTCGAGGCGTCGCGGCCCACCGTCAACGCCGCGTCGTTCAGGGGGAAAACCTGGCCGGAGACGGCGTCCGACATCCCCACGAGGCGCGGCCCGGAGCCGGGTAGCGCAACTCCACCCGCGCCGAACGCCGGGGCGCCTGAACCGCCTGGAACCGCAGCGCCGGAAGGGACCGCGCAGGCGCATGCGCCGGTCACGGGGTCCTTTGCCTGGCCGCAGAAGGCGCAGGTTCCTTCCGGGACGGCCACAGGCGGCGGCTCCACGGGACGGAGCGGGGGCGTGTCGTCCTCGGCGGGGATGGGGAGCTTCCCCAGGAGGGATTGCAGGGCTTCGGGATGCTGCTTGTGGTAGGCGTATCCGGCGTAGCCGAGAGCGGCGAGTATCCCCAGCGCGACGAGGAAGCCGAAGATTCCACCGTCGGAGGGCGGCGCGGGAGTCGCGTCCGGTTTTGGCGAGGCGGACGGTTCAGTGGATTTCGCATCGGGGAGAGCGGCCTTTAACGGCTCGGTCGCTTTGGCCCCGACGACGGTCACTTCGGCCTGACGCTGGTCGGGCGGTGTCGCCAGGTCCACTATCACGTCCTGGGTCGCCGTCTGCCTGTCGTTGTAGACGACGCGGACGGTATCCTTTCCCGCCGGAACCCCTCGAAACGTGACGAGGCCCCCGGCGCCGGGCAGCAGCGTCTCCTCAGCGACCGTCGCGCCGTCCGGCCCGACCAGGGTGACGAGAGCGGTGGAGACGGCCTTCCCGGCGCTCGTGATGCGCACGGGGTAAGTGGCGGCGCGATCAAAATCAGCGGCGGCGAACGTCACGGAGGCGGACCCGGCGCTCGCGTCCACCGTGCGGCGCGCGAGGACCTGTCGCTTCACCTCCAGCGCGGAGACGGTCAGTTTGCCTGTCGCGCGGGCCGCCGCCAGGAGTTCGAGCGCGGCTTTGGGGCCGTTCACGCTTTGGGGGGGCGCGAGGGCTTTGTGGGGTGCGACACCGTTCTCGGCGAGGAGCGTGTAAGGCGAGGCGTCGGGCAGCGTCACCGCGATGACGACCCCGGCCTTCGCTGGGGCTTCAGAAGCAGGGGCTTCAGAAGGCGGAGCGCCCCCCTTTGGAGCGGCTGCGGCGTCGGCGGGAGCCTTTGGCGAAGGAGTCGCTGCGGCTTTCGGCCCCGGCGGCGGGGGAGACGTTGCAGCGGGAGGTCCGGCGGCGTGCGATGTGGCGCCTGCCAGCAGCGACAGCGCGATCCCCAGCCCGATCAATCGGTTCATCGTGTCCATTCTGTGAGCGGTCCTCCCGTGGCATGAGACACCTGCGGCCCGCATTCGGTTCGCGGCGCGTCTGGGTGGGAGGGGCCGAAAAAGGAAAGCGGCGGGCTAGAGGCTCCGGAGGTCGGTGGCGCGGAGGTCGCGGACGCGGCGCAGGGCGCGGGACAGCCGGGGCGTCACGTCGCCGGCCATCATCCCTTCTTCCCCAATCTCCTCGGCGGCGATCTCTCCGGCGAGGCCGTGCAGGTACGCCCCCGCCACCGCCGCGTCGAACGGGTTCAACCCGCGCGCGAGCAGGCCGCCAATCGCGCCGGAGAGGACATCGCCGGCGCCCGCCGTGCCGAGGCCGGGCGTACCGGTCGGGTTGAGGGAGATGCGTCCGTCGGGGTGCGCGATGACGGTGCCCGGCCCCTTCAGCAGGACGATAGCGCCGTAGCGCTTCGTGGCTTCGCGGGCAGTGGCGAGGCGGTCGGCCTGCACCATAGAGACATCGGCCTGAAGGAGGCGACTCATCTCGCCGGGGTGAGGCGTCAGTACGGCGCGGGAGGGCAGGGGGGTGTCGGGCGCGTCGGAGAGGAGATTGAGGCCGTCGGCATCGATGAGGGTGGGAGCCTTGAGTTGCGGAAGGAAGCCTTGCATGAAGGCGGCGGTCTGTTCGTTGCGCGACAGCCCAGGACCGAAGACGACAGCGTCCGCCTTCTCCGCCGCTTCGAGGACCGCATCCACCGACTCCGCGCCGAAGCAGCGAGCGCCGGGCGGTTCGGGCACGGGGCGGGTGATGACCTCGGTGAGTTTGGCTTCGTAGAGGTCGTTGAGGCTGCGCGGACAGGCCAGCGTGACCAGCCCGGCGCCGATGCGGAACGCCGCTTCAGACGCGAGGCAGGCGGCCCCGGTGTACCCCTCGGACCCGGCGACGATGAGCACGCTGCCCCGAGCGCCCTTGTGGGTCGCCTTGTCGGGGGGCGGCAGGAGACGGCGGACGGCCTCGGCATTCGCGCGCTCCACGGTGAGGGCGGCGTCATGGAGCAGAACGCCGGGAATCCCGATGTCGGCGACAAGGAGTTCCCCCGCGAGGTCCATCCCTGGATACTGGGCGAGGCCGATTTTGGGCAGGCCGAAGGTGACGGTGCGGGTGGCGCGAACGGCGGCGCCGCGCGGATGGCCGGTGTCGGAATCGAGGCCGGAGGGGAGGTCCACGGAGAGGATGGGGAGGCCGGAATCGTTGAGAGCATCGATGAAGGCGCGGGTGTGCGGTCGCACTTCGTCCGTCAGGCCGGTGCCGAGCAGGGCGTCCACGATGAGATGAACGTGAGGCAGGGGCGGCGGCTCACTGAGGGCTTCGGTGATGTCGAGGTGGGCGCGGGCGGCGCGTTCGTAGTTGACGCGGGCGTCGCCGCTGAGGTCTCCGGCGCGCCCGGCTATCCAGAGGATGACCTCGTATCCGGCGCGGTGGAGGAGGCGCGCCACTACGAAGCCATCGCCGCCGTTGTTGCCTTTGCCGCACACGACAAGGGCGCGCCCGGCGGGGGGCAGGAGCTCGCGGGCGGCGTGAAAGACGGCGAGGCCCGCCCGCTCCATGAGTTCGAGCGAGGTGATCCCGTACTCGGTGATGGCCCGGCGATCCATCTCGCGCATTTGGGATGCGGTCACGAGTTTCATGCCACTATTGTAGTGGGTCCTGCACGGTGAAAACGCCTGAAGCGAGGGTTTGGAAGCGGATGTCGGCGCTGCCCCGCAGGCGCCAGGTGACGCAGCCGCTGCCCCGCAGGCGCCAGGGGACAGAGACGCTGCCCCGAACCGGGGAGAGGGAGAAATCAGTCATGGAGATGAAAATGATGACCCCGCGCGACCTGGGGATTCCCGAAGCCTTTCCGCTCCCCGCGCGGCGCGACTGGCGCATCGGCCTGGTGGGGTTTGGCGGCATTGCCCGGCACGCGCACGTCCCGGCCCTGCGGGAACTGGGCATCACTCCCGTGGCGGTGGCCGATCCCGACCCGGAGATGCGGCGGCTGGCCCGCGACGAGTTCGGCATCCAACGGGTGTATGAAGCGTACGAGGACCTCATCGCCGACGACGCCGTGGAAGTCGTGGAACTGCTCACTCAGCCCATCCTGCGGGAGCCGGTCATCCGGCGGGCGGTTGAGGCCGGAAAGCCTCTGCTGACCGAAAAGCCGCTGGCGATGGACCTAAGCGAGTGCGAGCGCATCGCTCACCTCGCCCAACAGGCCGGGGTCCCCGTCGCCGTCAATCAGAATTACCGCTGGATGACCGCCAACTTCCTGGCGCGCCAGCTCATCCATGGCGGCTGGATCGGCGAGCCGTACTTCGCCGCCATCACCATGTACGGCCGGCAGGAGATTGACCTGAGCCATCACGCCTTCTACGTCGGCTTCGACGACTTCCTCCCGCTTCAGTGGGATGTCCATTTTGTGGACCTCATGCGCGACTGGACGGGACACGACGCGCGCCGGGTCTTCGCCACCACCGGGCGGATGAAGGGCCAGCGGTTCAAAAGCGACCTGCTGCTCAGCGTCGTGACCGACTTCGGCGAAGGATTGACCGGCCAGGTGGTCCACCACGAACTGACGCGAGGCCGACAGAGCGAGGTGTACTGTCGCGTGGATGGCGACGCGGGAACCCTCTCCTTCGACTTCTGGGCGGGAACCGTGCGGATGGAATCGAACCGGCTGGGCGACGGTATGGTTCACCTGGACCTCTCCGGCTGCGCGTATCCGGGCAGCTTCGCCGGGTCCATCGCCGATTTCCTGCTCGCGGTGGAGACCGGCGCCGAGCCGACGGTGAGCGTTCAGCGCAATCTGGCCACCATGCGCACAGTCATCGCCGAGCGCGACAGCGCGCGAGCCGGGGGCGCGTGGACCCCCGTCATCGGCTAGCGATGGGCCAACAACACCCGCCTCCTGCCCAAACGGCCAGTAGGCAAGCCGCGTCAGGCGTGGAACACTTGTATAGTCATCTTGTTCTGCTTGTGTACTGGTTTGGCGTCGGTCATGCTTCCCTATTCAAAATCCCGGCTCGCGACGGTGTCCGTCCCTCCTTTCCTCATGGTGGGGAGTCTCTGTCTCGCCGTGACGGGGCTGTCAACACCTCTTCTACCGCAAAATCCTCCCTTCAGGGCCGTTCTGATCCCGGCGTTCCTGATGATGCTGAGCGCGGTCGCCGGGGTGGGCGTCGCCGGGCTGGGGACGTGGCGCGCGAACCGGAAGAAGGAAACGCTGCAAGAGGAACTGCGGCGCCTGAAAGCGTCGGAGCAGGCCCTGCGCGAACGGGATGACATCCACGCCGCCATGTTTGAGGCGGTCCCCGATCTGGTTTTCATTTGTCAGCAGGAGGGGACGATTCTTCAGGCCAATCGGTGCGCAGTGGAAACGCTGCAATGCGCCAGGGAGGACCTGGTGGGGTCCCGCATTTCGGATTGGGAGGCGTCTTCCAACTCCTCCTGTGTGGAGGTATGGACGCGGTGGGAGTCGGATGATCCCATCGCTCTGCGAGGCGAGCTGCGCCGATCCGATGGCGGCTTGTTTCCCATCGAGATGCGCGCGGTGCGCGTTCGACCAGGCGCGGGGGAGACGGCCCTCTGGATCGTCATGGCGCGCGATGTGAGCGAACGACGGGCGTCCGAGGCCGCGCTGCTGGCGGAACAGGGCGAGCGAGGGCGCATGGAAGGGGTGCTGCAAACCGTGCGAACCCTTCAGCACGAGGTGAACAATCCGCTGCAATCCCTGATGGGGGCGCTGGAACTGATGGAGCGGAAGCACACTCAATGCGCCAATTATCCGAAATGCGCGTTGCGGTATTTTGACTGGGCGTTTGGGTCCGCGCGTCAGATACAGGCGGTGGTGAGTCAACTGGGCGAGGCCGCGCGTGAGGCGTCGGCGCCGACGGTCGCCAGCCCCGCCGGAGCCATGCTGTCGCTGTCGCCTGCGGAGACCTTATCTCCCCAAAGCGGCCCCGATGAAGCCTCCACAGGGAAGGACCTGCTCTGACGAGGGGGACTTCCCGACGGTCGCCGCGTGCTGCGGGTCAGGGACGGGGGCAGGAATCAGCGGCCAGATGAGGAAAACGGTCAGGATGGCGCCCGATGGTCGGGGGTCAGTTCGCGCCTGTTCGGCCTCGCGCCCTCCCTCCCTTATGACCTTCGATGATCCGGTTGACCCGCCCGCCGCGCTTCCCTCTCTCTCCGCCAAAGAGACGGCGGCGGCTCTCGTTCATCTGGATCGGCTGGAAGCGTGCGACGATCTCGATACCCTGCGGGAGCGAACCGGCCAGTGGCGTGAGGAGCTGTCGCGCCCCGCGCCCGGCGAGGGATCAGAGGCGCTGGCGGAGGCCCCGAATCCTCCCCGCCGCGACGCGCTGCTGGCCGACCTGGAGCAACTCCGCGCCGCCCAAACCCTGGATCGCGCGCGGCATTATCTCTCCCGGCTGAGGAAGGGCTTCACCGAAACCCGAACCGGGCCGCTCAACGACCTGAACCTCGCGCGCTGGAAGGAGTGCGACGAAGTCCTCACGGATAGTCTTTGGCTGGAAGAGCGGCGGGACCGTTCCGGCGCCCACTCCGCCGAGTACTGGGGCAACTTCATCCCTCAAATCCCGCGCCAGATGATGCTTCGGTACACCCGGCGCGGCGATTGGGTCCTGGACGCCTTCGCGGGGAGCGGCACCACCCTCATCGAGTGCCGACGCATGGGACGCCACGGCCTGGGCCTCGAACTGAACCCGGAAGTCACCCGCGCCGCCGCCGAACGGATCGCCCTGGAGCCGAACCCGTATGGCGTCACCACCCAGATCGTTACCGCCGACAGCCAAACCGCCGACATCCGCGCGCTCCTCGCCGAACATGGCGC
>JBBRGS010000007.1:0-45362 GCA_038240635.1 Armatimonadota bacterium | reverse complement strand
CCACCACGCTCCGAAGGCGGGCGACCTCTCGCTCGTTATTATCGAACAGTTTCCGCATAAAATCCATAAGTTCACCTCTTCGCAGTAGTGTATCACCGGCCCTGAGCCGCGTCAATCCGCTCGCTGGGTCCCAGCCGCCTGCCCGCTCCTTCGCTGAACGCTTCTCACGCCCGACGCAACCGCCGCATTACGAGACTGACGCTGAGGCAGTATGAGCGCCGGGGACTAAAGAAGCGCTCTCCCGGAAGGACCGCCGCCGGAATGGCGCGGTTCCCGGACGCCGCCCTGAAGATGCCTGGATGGGACGCCCGGTCCTTGCCAAACACCTGGAAAAACGGAGAAGGAATGCTATTCTGTCCCTTTTGAAGACGGATTGGTACGCATGAGAGCATGAGTGGGCGCATTTCCCTTGACGCATACGCTACACTAATGCTCGTTTCAACTCACTTCATTTACAGTCGCTCCCTTGTAAAGCGCCCAGGGTTCCACCTCCCTTGAAAGGACCTCCGATGGTCTCCAGCCTGCCCCACGGTCCACGCTTCAGCCGCCGCTCCCGCTTCGGAGCCTCCCTCGCCCTCCTCACCGGCCTCGGCGCCAGCCTCCTCCTCGCGCCGCACTGTCGCGCTCAGGACCCCACGATCTCCACCGGGGTGGGGATCGGCAACACCACCGGCCAGCCCACCTTCGCCGGGGATGGCGCCGCCGCCACCGCCGCGACGATCTCCGGCCCCTCCGGCATCGCCTATGATGATCAAGGAAACCTGTTGATTGTGGATTCCTACAACCAGCGCATCCGCAAGGTGGACACCCAGGGTGTCATCACCACCGTCGCGGGCAACGGCGTCTCCACACCGTCGGATAACGGCAAGCCTCCCATCGGCGCTTTCTCCGGGGATGGCGGCCCCGCGCTCCAGGCGTCTCTCAACCTACCTTCGGGCATCGCGGTCGCCCACGACGGCACGATCTACTTCTCCGATTCCAATAACAATCGTCTCCGCAAACTCGCGCCTCAGGGCGACGGCTCCTTCACCATTACCACAATTGCCGGAAACGGCGAAGCGGGCGACGCGGGTGATGGCGGCCCCGCCTCGGCTTCCATCCTGAACGCCCCCGGCGGCATGGCGCTCGATCCGCCGCAGGCCAATCTTTTCTTCGCCGACGCCAAAAATCACCGTATCCGCTGCATTGACCTGAACACCAACATCATAATCAACTACGCCGGTTCCACCAAAGGCTCCGGCGGCGACGGGGGACCGGCCACCGCCGCGCAACTGAACACCCCGGCGGCGGTCGCGTTCGATAAAACGGGCGCCCTGCTCATCAGCGATTCCGGCAATCGCAAAGTGCGCCAGGTGGACGCCGCCGGGAACATCAGCACGGTCGCCGGCACCAGCGCGCTCAAATTCTCCATTGGCGACGGCGGCGCCGCCACTGACGGGCTTTTCATAGCGCCGTCCGGGATCGCCGTGGACCAGGCGGGAAAGGTGTATGTGAGTGACTCCACGGATATTGGCTTTGGTTTCGGCCACCGGGTTCGTGTCTTCACCATCGGCGGAACCATCACCACCTATGCGGGCAACGGCTCCCCAACCTTCGCGGGGGACGGCGGCCCCGCCGCGCAGGCGTCCCTCAATCAGCCCATCGGCCTCGCGTTTGACTCGGCGGGCGCGCTCTCCATCGCCGACAATGGCAACAACCGTGTCCGCAAGGTCTCGCTTGTCGCCACGCAGTACGGCGCGGGGCCAAAGTCCGGCGACGCCAATGGCGACAATAAGACCAACGTGACCGACGCGGTGCTCTGCCTGCGGTTCACCGTCGGTGCGACCACCTTCACAGTGGACATGACCGCCAACGCCGATATGAACGGGGACGGGAAAGTCAACATTCAGGACGTGATCCTCATCCTGAAGAAGGCGGCCGGCCTGCCGTAGCGAGGTCAGCCACATCGCAAGGTCATGGAACGGGGGAGGCCATACACGCGCCTTCCCCGTTTCGGTGTACGGGGAAAAGCGATGTGTTTCCGTCCCGAAAGCGCAGGACTCGTTAGAATGAAGCGAGGGAGCATTTGTGTTCCGTCCTGTCGCTCTGTGAGGCTTCCATGCCCCGGCCCCTGCCGCTCCGCCGCGTCCACTGCCCCCAATCCTTCCATTCACATCATGCATTGATCGTTCAATCCCGCTTTCACCTGGGGGTCTTCGCCCTGTTGGCGCTTGTGACGGGAGGATCGAACGCGCAGGCGCCGGGGACGCTGACGGTTGTGGCGGGAACGGGACGGCACGGCTTCACCGGCGACGGGGGTCCGGCGATTCAGGCCCGGTTGAACGCGCCCGAGGGGCTGGCGGTGGACAGCCGAGGCAATCTCTTTATCGCCGACAGCCTGAACCACCGCATCCGTCGCGTCACTCCCGGCGGGATCATCTCCACCGTCGCCGGAACGGGATTCGCGGGCTTCGGCGGGGATGGTGGCTTCGGGGTCTCCACCGCCCTGACCCAGCCGGAAGGCGTCACGCTCGACGCGAGCGGCGACCTGTTCATCGTGGATTACGGCTCCCACCGCCTCCGCCGCCTCGCCTTCAAAGGGCGCATCCTCCCCGTCGCGGGCGGCAAAAAGGGGTACACCGGCGACGGCATGCCCGCTCCGCTCTGTGCCCTTCGCAGCCTTATCGGGGCTACCGTGGACCGCGCGGGGAATCTCTACCTCGCCGACGCCGACAACCATCGCGTGCGACGAGTCACCCCGGACGGCGTGATCGCCACGTTCGCGGGGGACGGCTCCGAAGGCTACTCCGGCGATGGGGGACCCGCCACCGCCGCGCAACTCGATTATCCCACCGATGTGGCGACCGACGCGGAGGGCAACGTGTACTTCTGCGACTCGCTGAACGCCGTCGTGCGCCGGGTGGACCCTCAGGGCGTGATTACCACCGTGGCGGGCATCGGCCTGGCGGGCGACTCCGGCGACGGCGGCCCCGCCACCTCCGCCGCACTGGACGATCCGACCGACATTGCGCTCGACTCGGCGGGGAATCTCTTCATCGCGGATAGTTTCAATCATCGGGTGCGGCGCGTCGGGCCAGATGGAATCATCGTGACGGTGGCGGGCACCGGCGAGCCGGGGGCCTCCGGAGAAGAGGGTCCCGCAACCCAGGCGCAGCTGAACCTGCCCCTGGGGGTGGAAGTGGATTCGGCTGGAAATCTCTATATCGCCGACGGAGAGAACCATCGCGTCGTAAGGGTGAGCGGCGTGGCGGCGCCGGCCCTCCCTCCGGGGCGCTTCACTCCCGGCTCCGGCGATCTGAACGGCGATGGCGTCATCAATGTGCAGGACGCCATCGCGGCGCTGCGGATCACCGTCGGGCAGGACGCCACCCCGGTCGCCAAAGCCACCGCCGATGTGACGGGGGACGGGCGCGCCAACGTCCAGGACGCCATCCTGTTGCTCCGTATCGCCGTGGGCCTCTAAAATAAGGGCCGCCTGGGGCGCGAAGTCCGCTTCCGCGAACCGAGGCAAGAGAAAGACCTGGCGCTCAGGCAGTCGGCGGAGGCCGACTTTGTGGGGTGGGCGCCGCGACTTCAGTCGCCCGTGCCCCGGCGCCCCCTGGGTGCGAGAGGCATGAAGGCGAAGCATGACGGCCTGATTCGTTACAATAGCAGGTATCCGTTCGCCCTGCCGTTGACCCCCGCGCGGACGACTTGCGCGCCTGTGAAGGGAGCCATGAGTCCAATGAGCGCCTGCCCCGCCCCGACTATTCTGAATCGTGTCTTCCCGTCGCCACTGAGCGCCTCCTCCCCGCGTTCAGGGGCGCATCGCCGGGACTTGCCTTTGGCGACGTTGAGTGGCGCGCTGCTGATCCTGTCCGTGGTGGGCGGTGCGCTGGGGGCCGCTCTCCAGCCCAGCCGACCGGCGTATCGCGGGGTCCCGCGCGTGGGCGCCGCCGACGCCGCTCCGATCCCTCCCGCCAATCAGGCCGCCGACCTGATTCGAGCCGGGAAAACCGATGAGGCGATGGAACTGCTCCGCAAAGCCGTCGTTCAGGACCCCGGCGATGCGGCGGCGCGGTCATGGCTGGGCTACCTCTATCTGTTGCAGGGCAACCCCGATCTGGCGGTGTACCACTTGCAGGCGGCGGCGAAGCGGCTTCCCGATGACCCCAATTTGCTGAACAACCTGGGGCAGGCGCTGGCGCAGAAGTTCCATTACCCGGAAGCCGAGGAGAAATTCCGTCGGGCCATCGAGCTGGACCCCACTCTGATGACGGCTCGGTTCAACCTGGGGGCCGTGCTTCTCAAAGCCGACAAGCCAGGGGATGCGATCACGGCGTTGCAGCCGCTGCTCACGAAGACCCCCAGCGACGCCGACGCCATCGCGCTGTACGCCACCGCGCTGGTCAAGGCCGGTCGCATCTGGGAAGGCTCCCGCGCGATGGAGAAGGCGGTTGCCCTGCGCCCCGACGACGCGGTCCTGTGGCAGAACCTCGTGAGCGTGTATCGGCAGACCAATCAGAAGCCCAAAGCCGAGGAAGCCGCTCGCCGACTCCTCGAACTGAAGCCGGAAGACCCGATGATGCTTCTCATCGCCGGTCAGGCTCTCGATTTTGCGGGAAAGCATGAAGACGCGATCACCCAGTTCCGCAAGGCGGCGACTCTTGCGCCCGACAACACGCAGGCGCAGACCGAACTCGGCCTGGCGGTCGCCAAAGCGGGCGATTACGACCGGGCGGCGGAGACGCTCAACGTCGCGCTGAACGCCAATCCGAAGAGCGTGGAGGCCACCGCCGCCCTGGGCTGGGTGGAGTTTAAGCGGAACCGGCCCGACGAAGCGAAGGAATTGTTCCGTCGCACGCTGCTGCTCGACCCCGGCAACCTGGAGACCGCTCGCAACCTCGCCCGCCTGCTGGAGACGAACGGAACGCCTCAGGAAGCAGCGGACGCCTGGCTCACGGTACTAAAACTTGCGCCTAAGGATGTCCCCGCCCTCATGCGTCGCGCCAGCAGCCTCCTCGCCGCCGGAAAGTTCCAGGACGCCGCCCTCATCTTTGAGCAGGCGACCCAGCTGCAACCCGCCTACGCCGAAGCCTGGGCCGGCCTCGGAGGAGCGCGGCAGGCTCAGGGCGACACCGCCGCCGCCGAAAAGGCGTATCTCCATTCGCTTTATATCAACCCGAAGCAGGCCGACCTCCAGAATAACCTGGGCGTCCTGTACGAAAAAATGAAGAAGCCGGACCTGGCCCGCCAGCGGTATCGCACCGCCCTCTCCATTGACCCGAACCACGCCGACGCGACCAAAAACCTGGCCCGGCTGGGGCCGATTTCCGTCTCGGAGGAGAAGCCTTCCGCGAAGCCGGGCGCCGCAACGACCCGCCCGGCCCCCCCTTCCGCTAAGCCGTCCCGCAGGAAATCGAGCGCCAAACCGTCCCGCAAAGGCGCTGAGTGAACGCCGAGCGGAGGGGCGCTCCCATCCCCCGCGCCGTGGGACTGGTGGTGAACCAGCGCAAGCCCCGCGCGGTGGAGGATGCCGACCGCGCCCAGGCGTTCCTGCGGTCGCGCGGTGTGGGGGTCCGCTGCCCCAATGGGGAGCCGGATGAGAAACGGCCGCACGCTCCCCTCGATGAAGCCAGCCTCAACGGCTCGGACCTGCTGGTGGTGCTCGGCGGGGACGGCACGCTGCTCGCCGCCAGCCGGTACGCGGCTCCGCGCGGCATTCCGATGCTCTCCATTCGGTATGGCGGCTTTGGATTTCTCGCCGAGGTCGAACCGGAGGAGCTGGAATGGGCGCTCGACCGCGCGCTGGCGGGACGGTACGCCCTTGATCCTCGGATGATGCTCTCCACGCAACTCGCGCGGAGGGGTGAGGTCATCCACACCTCCACCGCCCTCAACGACGTGACTCTTACGCGGGGGGCGCTGTCGCGGGTGGTGCGGGTCCGCACGGAAGCCGGGGGCGGGTACCTCTCCACCTACAGCGCCGATGGGGTGATCGTCTCCACGCCGACGGGGTCCACCGCGTATTCCCTGTCAGCGGGAGGACCGCTTGTTCACCCCGGCGTGAAGGTCCTCCTCATCACGCCGATCTGCCCGCACAGCCTGAACGCCCGGTCGCTGGCGCTGGCCGATCACGAGCGCGTCACTCTCACCCTCGAGTCGGCGGATGAAGCGATGCTGACCAGCGACGGCCAGGTGGGCCAGCCCCTGGAGACCGGCGACGAAGTGCATATCTCCCGCGCCGCCATGACGGCGGACCTGGTGTCGCTGCGGCCTTCCTCGTTCTACGACCGGCTCCAGAACCGCCTGCGCTGGGCGGATCGCTTCGCCGAATGACGCCCACTTTCATCCCCTCAACGACGGCTGAACCGGGCTACTGAAACGGCTCCTGAGCCGGAGCGGTGGGGCGCATCTCAAAGACGGCGCCGCCCGCCGGTGCGCCCCACACCGTGAGGAGATGCTCCACGCGGGCGCCAGAGGGACCCTCGCGCAGGCGCTCCAGCCAGTCGCGCACGGCCAACTCCTCGCCTTCCGCCCAGGCCTCCACGTCCCCGCCGGACAGGTTGCGGACCCACCCGGCCAGCCCGCGCCGCGCCGCCTCGCGCTGAGCGAACCAGCGAAACCCCACGCCCTGAACTCGTCCCCGCGCCAGCAGATGAACGCTTCGCTTCATGATGGATGAAAGCCTTTCAGGCGTGTCAGGCGGGAGAACAATCCGGCGTGACAGGCGAAACGATGGGCAGAACGATGAAGGCGGCTTCACGACCGCTTGTTCGCTCCTGTTTGGCCTAACAGCCGGTTTCCATCATGATGTGACAAGGCCGTTCGTCGCAATGAAAGCGCTCCTCGCGTGTGACCCGTTCCCGTCTCCCCCTGATTTACCCTGTCGGTCGGCCCCGTTCCCCCCGATGACCCCTCCTCCAGGATGAGCGTCGCGGGTCTCTTCGGAGTCGTTGTTGAACCCCAGCCCCTCCTCATCCGATTCGGAATCTTCTCCTCCCGCCACTCTCGCCGAATGGGGGGAGGCCGCCCTGCTGATCGGTCCCAGGGAGCTGGCCTCCATTTATGAGGCGGGCGCCGCCCTCAGTCACTCCCTCGACCTGGAAGGGACGGAATTAGCGATTGTGCGGGCCGCTCAACGGCACTTCGGCTTTGACCGGGCGGGATTGTGGCTCTTCGAGGCGAACGATGAAACCCTGCGCGGCTCCTTCGGGACCGACATGGTCCTCACCCTCACCAACGAACACCACCGCACCCTTCAACTGTCGGACCTCCCGGCTCCCATCCGCGCCGTCGCTACCGGGGAACTCCCTTTCTATCTGACCGACGACTTTCAGCGCGACCGTCTGCCCCACGCGCCGGACCCTCTGATGGACCGCGTGCGCCATAACGCGGTCGTTCCCCTCCGGCGAGACGCCAAAACGCTCGGCTTTCTCTCGGTGGACAACGCCGTGACCGGACGCCCGATCACCCGCGCGCACGTGCGACTGCTGTTGCTCTTCGCCAATTACGCCGCCGCCGCCCTCCACAACGCCCGTGTCGCCGAGACCACCCGCGAACACGCCGCCGAAGATGAGGTCCGCCACCGCCTGGAAGACAAAATCCAACGCCTGCGACAGGTCCACGCCATTGCGGCGGAGATTACCAGCCTCGACCTTCAGGCTGTTCTGCGGCTGGTGCGGGATCGCCTCGTGGAGGTGTTCGGCTTTGACCGCGCGGGAACCCTGCTGTACGATCCCCGCGAGCCGGAACTCCTCCGTGGCTCATGGGGGACGGACTGGCAGGGCCAGCCTCTCGACGAAAGCAAGCTGCGCCTCCTCATCAGCGAAGACGCCGCCCTCTCCGATCTGATCTCCGGCGAACGGCCCTGGCTTCTCCGTCACTGGGCGCTGGAGGATCGCCCGACCCGCGAGCCGGGGGCGCCGCAGCACGTGTTGGTCCCCCTGCGGAGTTCTCGGCGTTTGCTCGGCGTGCTGTCGGTGGACAACGCGATCAGTGGCCGCGCCCTTACCGAGGACGACCTCGAAATCCTGCTGCTCATGGCGGGCCATGTGTCGCTCGCGGTGCAAAAGGCGAGCCTTTTCGCGCTGGAGCAGGAGGTGAACCTGCGGCTGCGTAAAGTCCTGCGCCGCGAGAGCCACATCGCCAACACGCTACAGAAGGCGTTCAAGCCGGTCGTCCCCGCCCGCATGAGCGGCGCGCGTCTGGCCCACCTGTATCGCCCCGCCCTCGCGGAAGCCGATCTGGGCGGCGATTTCTACGATGTCCTCGATCTCGGCGAGGGGAAACTGGGCCTCATCATGGCGGATGTCTCCGGCAAAGGGCTGGCGGCGGCGGCTCGAACGGCGCGGGCGCGGTACGCGCTTCAGGCGTTCGCTTCAGAAAACCTTCCTACCGGGATGATCCTCCAGCGTCTCAACGACTTTCTGTATGGCCAGGCCGATGATCTGGAGTCGTACGTCACGGTCTTTTACGGCGTCTTCGACACGCGCACCGGCGAGATCACCTGCTCCTCCGCCGGCCATGAGCCGCCGCTTCTGCTGCGAAAAGGGGAACCGCCCGTGCTGGCGCGCCTCATCGGCTATCCATGCGGCCTGTTCCCTCAGGTGAATTATCTGGAGACCCAATTCCGCCTGCACCCCGGCGACCGGCTCCTCCTGTACAGTGACGGCATCACGGAAGCCCGACGGGAAGGCCGCATGCTGGACCTGGAAGGACTTATGGAAGCGGTGCGCGAAGAAGCCCATCGCCCCCTGGACAGTCTGGTGCGACGCATCTACGCTCGCACCCTGCGCTACAGCGGCGGTGTGATGCGCGATGATGTCGCCCTGCTGCTGGTGGAATACGATCCGGTCCCGAACACGCCAGCGCCCGGACTGACATAATCCCATCCTCCCGAACTCGGCGCTACGACACTGTGACAGGCGTGACGCGACTTCGTCAGGGCGGCTGTGGAACGATTGATTACGAGGATCGCGCTCCCTCCACCCGCACGCGGAATGTTCCATTGGATGTCATGGAGACGATCCTCTCCGTTTCTTACACTTCCGTCGCTTCTCCACAGGAATCCTCATGGTTACCGCAATGCTTGATGACTGTCTGCGAGTTCAAATCGAACAGGAAGGCGACGAGCAGGTCCTGACCCTCTCCGGGGACCTGGATTACGGCGCCTCCATGCGTATCCGGCAAACGTTTAACGCGCTGCTCGCCGAACGCCCCGCCCGCCTCGTGGTGGACGTGCGGAACCTCGAATACCTCGACTCCTCCGGTCTCAATGACCTGCTCTATTGCTACCGCAACGCCCGCAACGCCGGGTGCGCCTTCACCGTCCGCGTGGAGAAAGACCGCCCGCGCCGCACCTCGCACCTGCGGCAAATCCTCGCCTTCCTGCCCGTGGAAGAGCTGCTTTAATCACGCTGAACTGTAACCTTCACCCTGTAAGTGAGGGATGAACGTTTGGAATTTGCGAAGAGGCGCCCCCAAAATGGGGACATCATGACCGACTCCTCTTCCCGATGCGCCTCCTGCAACGCCCTCCTCGCCCCCGGCGTCCGTTTCTGCCCGGAGTGCGGGCGCCCCACCGTCCGACGTCCCCCGTTCGCCCGGCTGTGGATCGGAGGCGGCCTCGCCGGGGTGGTTCTGGTCGCCGTGCTTCTCATTTTGCCTAGACTGATGAAATCCCGGAGCGGCTCCAACGTCACCAACGCCGACCTCCGGCCCCCCTCCGGCCCTTCCGTGGTGGTGGCGCCCTCTCGCAATCCCGGTGGCCCGCCTCTCACCGGCGCCAACCCGAACGGCCCCGGCGGCCCTCCCGTCACGCAGGCGCCTGCTGTCCCTGCGGACCCCAACGCCGCCGCCGTGGACGCCTACCTGGCGAAAATGGCCGCCATCGAGACGCGGCGCAAGGAAATTGTGAACAACCTGTACCCCGCCATGCTCTCCATGGCCCTGCTCAAAAACATGGGCGGTATGCAGGATATGTTCGCGATGCTCGACGAGAATGTGGACGAGGAACGGCGCGCCAAAATGCAGCCGAAAAGCGTTCAGGACGCGCAAACCACCATGAAACAGTATCGAGACCAGTTTCGCGCGCTGGCGATGGACGTGCAGCGCATCCCTCCCCCGCTCGCTGCGCAACGGTTCAAAAACGGCTACGTCGTCTCCCTCGCCCAGTACGACAGCGTGATCGGCGAAATCGAGGCGGCGGTCACGGCGAGCGACACCAGCATCGGCGGCAAGGGCGGCGCGCTGAAGGACCGCGTGACGCAGACCCTGAAGGCGACCGATGACGAAATGCAGCGCCTCCTCGACAAGTTTCATCTGGCCCGCCGCTTCACCGTCAGCGACGACATGGGCGGCAGCGTCATGGGCGGACTGGGACCAGGGCGGACTGGGACCAGGGCTGTAACTCTCACCGCTGTCACCTTCTTAGGAGGGAGGCGCCTCGCGCCGAGAGAGGCGGTCGCGCCGGGGATGACTCCGCTGCGAGCGGCGCCGGAGGAGTCACAGAGCGCCCGATGGCGGCATAGTCGATGAGGGAGGGAATGGGAGAGGCGCGGCGCCGCGGACGGAACAGAACCCCCTATTCGGAAGTCTCAATTCTGTTCGGGGTTGTCCCGCCCCTGGCGTTTCTCCCTTCCCGTTCCGCGACAGGAACCGTCTTTTTACGGGTCCCGGCTTCAACTCGAAATCCGGCCTCCGGCGACCCCGGAAAAGGAGTTCCCCCCCCGGAGCGGAACAATATACGGTGACGGTCGTGGGATCGCCTCCCCGGCGGCTGACGAAACCGAGCGTCTGCGCCTCCCAGGAGGCGCGCGTCGTCCCTCCTCCCCAAAATCGGCAGGAATTCGGCGCCATCTCTCTGGCGAGTTTGCTAACCTCCCGCATGGGGGGAGAGTCTGAGTTGTGGACCGGCGTGCGCGATGGGAGGAAGTCGTCACCTGGCCCCCCTCTCGCGGCTCATCGAGCAAAGACCCGGCAGGCATCCGCGCGGCGCTCACCGGAGAATCTGTAGAACTCATTGATTGGGAAAGTGCGGGAGGAGCGGCGGGCAACCGGCTCATCTCCGCATGGCGCCCTTCCGGCGGTATCCCGCTACACAATCGGTTCAGGAGAACGGAATTGGCCATAGCTCGACGAGACATCGGTGAAATCATGGTGGAGCGCGGTTGGCTCGCCCCCGCCGAGCTGATGCAGGCTCGGAAAATCCAGGAGTCAAATCCCAGCGTGGACCTGGGGCGTATCCTGCTCGAAAATGGTCTCGCCGTGGAGAAGGATGTCGCCACCGCTCGCGCCGCCTCCATGAATATGCGATTCGTGGACCTGGAAACGATGAAACCGTCGCCCGACGCCATCGCCGCCGTTCCCGCCCAAACCGCGCAGCGCCACAATCTGATTCCCGTGATGAAGAAAGGAAGCGATCTCCTCGTCGCCATCGGGGACCCTATGGCCGACCCCACCGCCGCCGACGACGTGCGCCTGGCGAGCGGCTGCCGCGTCACCTTCGCCATCGCCGCCCCCGGGGCCATCGAAGATGCCATCGCCGAAGCGTACGCGGGCGCCGAACCGAACGGAACCGCTCCCACCGGTATGGCTGCCGCCCTCGAACCCGTCGGTGGCGGGCTGGCGGGAGTCATGAGCGACGTGCAAACCTATAAGGACCGCGGCAATGTCTCCGATGTGGACGAGGGCGAGGAAGACGTTCCCGACGCCCCGATCATTCGCGTCGCCAACGTCGTTGTGCAGCAGGCTATCCGCGACGGCGCCTCCGATATTCATATCGAGCCGGACCGCCGCAAACTTCGCGTCCGATACCGGGTGGACGGTGTGCTGCGGCAGGAGATGGAGCTGCCCAAGTATATCCATCCGCCGCTCGTCTCGCGCTACAAGATCATGTCCAACATGAACATCGCCGAGCGCCGCGTCCCGCAGGACGGTCGCATCGCCATCGCTTTTGAAAATAAGGAGTACGACCTCCGCGTCAGCTGTCTCCCCACCCTGCACGGCGAAAAAATCGTTATGCGGATTCTCGACAAATCGAGCGTCCTCATCGGCCTGGACAAGATCGGCTTCCTTCCCGAAGTCGAGGCGCAGATCAAGTCCATCATCAGCCAGCCAAACGGCATGATCCTGATGACCGGGCCAACCGGTTCCGGCAAAACGACCACGCTCTACTCCATTTTGAACAAGATCAACAACATCGAAGTGAACATCCTCACCGTCGAGGACCCGGTAGAATATCAGTTGGCCGGCATCAGCCAGGTCCACGTGAACCGCAAGGCGGGCATGACCTTCTCCACCGCCCTCCGCTCCTTCCTGCGGCAGGACCCGGACATCATCATGGTCGGCGAAATGCGTGACCTGGAGACGGCGGAGATCGGCGTGGAAGCGTCGCTCACCGGCCACCTCGTCCTCTCCACGCTGCACACCAACGACGCCCCCTCCGCCGTCACGCGCCTGGTGGACATGGGCATCGAGCCGTACCTGATCTCCGCGACGATCATCGGCGTGCTCGCCCAGCGCCTCGCCCGAACCATCTGCTCCAAGTGCAAGGAGCCGTACGAGGTCCCCGCCCACGCGCTGCGACCGTTTGGCTACCGCGCTCAGGACGAGAATGAGATGATCACCCTCTGGCGCGGCGCCGGGTGCGAGGTGTGCAAGGGCAAGGGGTTGAAAGGCCGCACCGGCATCCACGAAATGCTGCTGATGAACGATGAAATCGCGGACCTCGTGGTGCGGCGCTCCCCCGTGGCCGATGTCCGTGAAGCCGCCCGCGCCAACGGCATGCTCCTCCTCCGCGAAGACGGCCTGAAGAAAATCCTCGAAGGCGTCACCACCCCCGAAGAGATCCGCCGCGTCGTCTTCACCGCCGGTCACGCGAGCTGAGCGCCGTTCACAGGATTGTGAAGACCGAGGGGCTCCCCCCCCCGGTTCGCTCCGGTGATGGAGACCGCCGGAGAGTCGCTCACTTCCCTGGAAGGAGTCTGTGTTGGCCGATCAACCACGTAGTCTGACCGGCGCCGAACCGCCTCGCGCCATGAACATGAACGCGGCGGCGGCGACTTCCCTGGCCGCCCCCACGTTCGCCGCCGGAGTACGCCCCGCCGCCAATCGCGCCCCCCGCCCCATCGCCGACATCCACCTCGATGATCTGCTGGGCGAAGTGATCCAGCGCGGCGCGTCGGACCTCCACCTCACCGTGGGAGTGCCGCCCATCTTCCGCGTGGACGGCCAGCTCCGCCCCGGCAACTTTGAGCGCGTGACGCCCAACGATTCGCAACGGCTCGTCTACGATATTATGACCGACGAGCAGACTCAGCGCTTTGAATCCACCTTCGAACTCGACTTCTCCTACGCCCTGGGCCGTCAGGCGCGCTTTCGCGTCAACGTGTACCGCGACAAGGGCACCGTCGCCTCCGCCTTCCGCCTCATCCCGGCCAAAATCCCCACCCTCACCGAACTCGGCCTGCCGAGCATCCTGGAGGACCTGAGCCGTCGTCCGCGCGGCCTGATCCTCGTCACCGGCCCCACGGGTTCGGGGAAATCCACCACGCTGGCGGCCATCATCAACCAGATCAACAGCGAGCGCAGCGTTCACATCATTACCATTGAAGACCCCATCGAGTACCTCCACCAGCATCGCTACAGCATCATCAATCAGCGCGAGCTGGGGCAGGACACCCGGTCGTTCTCCAACGCCTTGCGCGCCTCCCTCCGCGAAGACCCCGATGTCATCCTCGTCGGCGAAATGCGGGACCTGGAGACCATCGAAGCGGCGATCACGGCGGCGGAAACCGGCCACCTCGTGCTGGCCACCCTCCACACCAACAGCGCCGCGCAAACCGTGGACCGCGTGGTGGACGTGTTCCCGACCGGGCAGCAGCAGCAGGTGCGGCTTCAATTATCGAACTCGCTGGAAGCCGTCCTCACGCAGCAGCTGATCCCCCGCCAGGGGTCGCCGGGCCGGGTCTGCGCGATGGAGATCATGATCGCCTCCGCCGCCATCCGAAACCTGATCCGCGAGAACAAGGCGCACCAGATCACCTCCACCATCTCCACCAGCAGCAACATCGGCATGGTGAACATGGACCGGGCGCTCCGGGACATGTTCCTGAACGGCGCGATCAGCTACGACGACGCCCTCAGCCGCGCCATCAACTCCGAAGAGCTGAAGAATCTCATCAGCTCCGGCCAGCAGGCGGCTGCCGAGGGCGGCCCGTCGCGATCGAGTCCTGCGGGCTAACCGACGGAGGCGTATGGCGTCGGCCAGTACGGTGGCGCGGGGAAGGGGAGTGACGTGGCGGCCCGACGACAGGGACAACCGGCCCAACGAAAACAATCCGATGGACCGTTGACGCCGGAGATGGGCGCGGCGTTCGAGGGACGCGCCTCCCGGCGCCCGCAAAAAATCTCCCGCGACGCGAAGGTGTACCGCGTCATGTTCATCGTGGGGATGATCTTGGGCGGCCTGACCACTCTGCTGCTGCCGTTTCATGAGTGGAACCTCAGCCTGTTCGGGGCGGAGGTGCATGTTCGGCACACCGTGGTGAAGCTCGATTACTGGGCGCGGGTGGCGATCTACATCGCGTTCGTCGTCGCGGGCGGCTTCTTCTGGGCGAAACAGTCGGTGGCGCTCAGCCGAAAATACTGGCCGGAACGGCGGCGCTTCACCCCGCAGCCGCCTCCCGACGACGGCCAGCAGCAGCAGGTCTACCGCCTCGACTGACGCAGGTGAGAAGACCCAGGCGTTCATGGGGTAGAATGAACTCAGCCTCCTGACGGCCCATGCCGCCGAAGCAGGGAAACCTTTTCCGCCTTTGAATCAGTCCATACTATAGACGAACAGGCTTTGCCTGACCCCGCGCCTGACCCCGCGCTTCAGTCTCCCGCGCCCGACCCATCTGTGTGTTTCAGCAAGGCCAGAGGAGTGAGAACCCCATGCCGACGTTTGCATATGTGGCCAGAGACGGCAACGGCGGAACCCGCAAGGACGTCGTGGAAGCGACGAACGAAGGCGACGTCGCCCGCATCCTCCGCGAACAGGGACTCGTCGTCTCCACCATCCGCCGCGTCAAAGGCACGTCCGCCGCCGGAAACAAGGACGTGATCATCAAGAAGAAGAAGGCGGGCGGCGGCTTCGGGCGCGTGAAATTGGCGGACCTCTCCATCTTCTGCCGCCAGTTCTCCACCATGATTGACGCCGGTGTCGGCCTCGTGCGCTGCCTCTCGGTCCTCGGCGAGCAGACCCCCAACGTCAAGCTGCGCTTCATCATCACCGACATCCAGAGCGAAGTGGAGCAGGGGTCCACCCTCAGCCGCGCGATGGCGAAGCATCCGCGCACCTTCAACAACCTGTTCATCGGTCTCGTCCGCGCGGGCGAGGTCGGCGGCGTCCTGGAGGAAGCCCTCCAGCGGCTCGCGGGCTTCCTCGAAAAAGACCTCGAACTTCGGCGCAAGGTCAAGTCCGCCATGACGTACCCGACCATCGTCATGGTGGTCGCCATCTCCATCGTCATTGGCCTCGTCACCGTCATCCTGCCCAAGTTCATGGACCTGTTCAAGGAACTGGGGATGGGCAAGGACGAGATGCCCGCCATGACACGGATGCTGATGGGCTTCTCCGGCTTCCTCACCTCCGGATTCCCGCTGCGGCAGGTCTTCTTCCTGATTGGCACGGTGCTGTTCATCATTGGCTGGAAGGCGTTCACGCGCACGAAAACCGGGCGCCGCCTGTATGACACCATCAAGCTGAAGATGCCGGTCTTCGGGAAGCTCAACCACAAGATCGCCCTGGCCCGGTTCGCGCGAACGCTTGGCACCCTCATGGTCTCCGGCGTCCCAATCCTTCAGGCGCTGGAAACGGTGGCGGGCACGGTGGACAACGACGTGATCGGCGACGCCATCCTCGAAGCCCGCGAACGCATCCGGGAAGGAGATCGTATCGGCGACCCGCTGCGGAAGTCGAAGATGTTCCCGCCGATGGTGGTGCAGATGGTCTCCATCGGGGAGGAATCGGGCGCTCTCGACCAGATGCTCGAAAAGATCGCCGAGTTCTACGAGCAGGAAGTGGACACCGCGCTCTCCTCGCTCACGGCGGCCATTGAGCCGGTCATGATCGTCTTCCTCGGCTTCTCGGTCGGCTTCATCGTTATCTCGATGTTCCTGCCGCTCGTCAGCATCATCAATAACCTGTCCGGCGAAGGCGGCGATAAAAAAGGCGGCGGCGACGAGTGAGAGAACTCCTCCCCCGCGACTTCGGGGCCGTGATGATGTTCTTCTACGGCCTCGTTGTCGGGAGTTTTCTCAACGTCCTCATCTATCGCATGCCCAGGGAGGAGCCGGTGACGACTCCTCCCTCGCACTGCCCCGCCTGTGGCGCCCGGCTCCGCGCCCGCGACCTGTTTCCCCTCGTCAGCTTTCTGATTCAGGGCTGCCGGTGCCGCTACTGCAAGGCCCCCATCTCGTGGCGCTACTTTGGCGTGGAACTGCTCACCGGCGTTCTGTTCACTCTGGTGATTGGGGCGCGCGGCTTCACGCTGGATTCGAT
The DNA here is from genome assembly GCA_038240635.1 of Armatimonadota bacterium. Taxonomy (GTDB): domain Bacteria; phylum Armatimonadota; class DTGP01; order DTGP01; family JAHWJO01; genus JBBRGS01. The sequence continues at coordinate 28,834 of JBBRGS010000007.1, read as the reverse complement.
CCTCGTCTGCCTCTTCGTCGCCACTCTCATCGCCACGTTCTTCATTGATCTGGAGCATTACATCATCCCCGACGAGCTGAATCTCGCCGGAGTCCTCATCGGCGTGACGCGGGACGCCCTGGGCGGCTTCACGCATGACCCCTCATGGGCGCTGGCCCGAATCCCGATTCCCTTTTCAGGGGAGGTCATGCACGCGCCCCGGTCGCTGATGGGCGCGATCACGTGCGCGGCCCTGTTGTACGGCATCGCCTGGCTCGGCTCCGTCGTTTTCAAAAAGGAAGCGATGGGCATGGGCGACGTGAAGCTCGCGGCGGCGTTTGGCGCCAATCTCACCGGCGGCGCGGTCCTCATCGCCTTCTTCGTGGCGGTGGGGCTGGGCGCCGTGATCGGCCTCCTCCTCATGGCGACCGGCCTGCGCGGTCGGGACGACATGGTGCCGTTCGGGCCGTTTCTCGTCACCGGCGCGCTGGTAGCCCTCTTCTGGGGGGCCCCGCTGTTCCACTGGTATCTGCGGCAGGTCGGCCTGGCGGGGTAGGGGTCTGCAACCGTCCTCCCGGAGGGTCTCCGTCGGCCTCAGGGAACCGACAGGGGTTTCGGCCTCGTCATAGAAAGAGAAGAGACCCTGCGCGTCCCCCTGGACGCTCGCCTGTTATGAACTGATCTGAAACACCGTGCGCCATGGTTCGCCGGAGTTCCCGCCCCGGAATTCCCGCGCGGCGCCGTTTCGCTTCACCCTGGAGGAGAGGATGTTCCATCCGATGGACCCGACGGTTCGCCGTTCCACCACCCCTGCGGCGCCCAGCTTTCCGCAACGAAGCCGCGACGCCCGCTCCGGCTTCAGCCTTATCGAGCTGCTCACGGTCATCGCCATCATTGCGATTTTGGCGGCGGTCATCTTCCCGATGGCAAGCGTCGTGCGCGTTCGGGCGCAGCAGAATCAGGTGATCTCCAACCTGCACGCGATCCAGGCGAGCCTGGGGATGTATAAACTGGATGAGCATGGCTACCCGCCCACCCTGGGGCCGCTCGTGGTGGGCAACGGCCAGACGACCACCACCTACAACGCCCTCTACCCCGAATGGCTGAAGGATCGCGGCGCCTTTGAAAGCCCCTCCAACGACGTGGAAGACCCCAACGTCCAGGTCTCTGTCGCCCCGACGCAGCCGAACGTGGACAAGTCGGTCCCTGGCCCGGGGCAGGACCCCGCCACGCAGGCGAGCGGCGCCAAATTCTTCGCGTGGGACACGATGGACGGCCACGTTGAAAACAACGCCTACATCCTCCATTACAACCGCTTCCGCACCGGCAACGCCAACGACCCCGATTACAAGCGCCAGATGGGCTTCCGCAACCCGCCGGAAGACACCGTCGTGACCTGGAACGACACCTTTGTGAACAAGACGACCGGTAAGGGCGATTACCTCGTCCTCTTCCTGAACGGCCAGGTGAAGAAGATCGGCGCCGATAAAGTGAACGCGCTGAACGGCCAGGTCTGGCGCCTCAAGCCGTACTAACGCGAAGCCGCCCTAACGCGTTCAGCGCTGCGGCGGTCGGCTCAAGCCTCCCGGGCGCTCGGTCGCCGGGTCGCCAGGTCGCCAGGGGAACAAACCCGTACGGCGCCGGGGTCCTACTTATGAAGCGGGCGCCCACGCCCGGTCCATCGGGCCGCCTCCTTCGCTTCACCCTCTGAAGTCGCTCCTTATCGCATCCTCCGTGACGAGACCCTCATCCCCCATGACTCCCATTCATCTTCCCAATCCGAAGAGCCAACGCGGCGCCTCGCTGGTGGAAATCCTCGTGGTGATGGTCGTTCTCGTCGTCGGTATCTTCACCATCATCCGCATTTTCCCCATCGGCTTCGACGTGCTCCAGTACACCGGCAACGTCTCGGTGGCCGAGCGACTCGCCACCGCCGAAGTGGATTACTGGCGGCACAATCAGTCCAGCCTCCCCGACGGCTTCGCGGCGGTACTCCCGTCGCGGGGTGGACAGGTCAATTACGATTCCACCGCGCGGCCCAACGATTTTGTCTCCGGCACCGGCGGCTATGGCGACCTCTCCAATGTGCGGCAGGACACCACAAACGCCCTCCGCCAGGCGGGAATGCCCAGCACGGAAGACGATGTGGACCTCTGGGTGGGGCAAAATCGCGCCCGGCGCGTCCTCGGTGAAACCGTCCCCATTCCCGGCCCCAGCCCGGTGGATATGCGCGGCGAAACGGTCGCCTCCGTCTACTCCCTGGCCTACTCCCCCATCGATTGGCCCGCCGAAAACCCCACCGATCAGAACGTCGCCGACCAGTATCTCCAGATTCGGGGCAACGCCCTCACCGTCACCGATGTTACCGGCGTCTCCCAGCCTGCGCTCGACGGCATCCTGTCGCAGCTGCGGCCCCGCCAGGTGGCACTGGACACGAAACTCGGCAAACTCTGGTTCGCTCGGTCGGATCGCAGCCGCGCGTTCGTCGCCAGATACACCTATCGCTCCAGCGCCGAACTCCGCACCCTTCGCAACGACCGCATCTACATCGGCCCGACGCCCAATGTCCGTGGACAGGCCGCCATCGCCTCCGAAGCGCTTCTCGGCGTGGCTCAGGCGGGCAGCCCCCTCCGCGACAGCGCCTTCAACGGCATCGAGCCGAACACCCTCGATGTGGCGAGCAAGTTCCGCTACATCCCGACCAGTCAGTCCTTCTCCGTGGACCCGTATGAGTACAAGGTCGTCACCAACACCGGGCAACAGACGGCGTTCAACGCGGCCCTGGCGTTCAACCCGCGTGGCTACAACCAGAAGGAGACCCTCGCGGGCGGCGTCAACGTGCCCCTCCGGGCGCGCATTGATTACACCGTGAAGGACTGGCGCATCCTCCATCAGGATGTGACCCTGCCCGAGGGGGAGCCATACCGCGCCCGACTCGCCCTGCCGTACCTCAAGCAGGCCAATGTCACCGTCGGCGAAGGCAGCCTCACCGCGTGGACCGGCCTCACCCGCCTGTTCAACAACGTCAGCATCGTCGCGGTGGACCTCTCCAACGGCGCCCTCGTCTACGACGATGTAAAAAACAACGGCTTCACGGTGGATTATCGCAACGGCGTCCTCACCTTCCCGAAGAACCTGCGCGTCTTCTCGCCGTCGGGCAAAAACATCACGCAGGACCCCGCCGGGCACAGCTACCGCGTCTTCTTCGAGGTGGAAGGCGACTGGGCCGTCGTGCCGCAGAAAGCCTTCGCCGATTACGATATGCTGAGCGTCACCGCCCTGAAGAAGACCGCTGGGACCGCGATGGCCATTCCGCTGGGCAACGCCGTGCTGGCCGGAGTGGGGCAGGACGGTCAGGGCCGGTTTGTCACCCTGGCGTTCCCCACGGCGGATGAGGGCAAGGCTGTTCAGATAGATTACGTGTACCGGACGAAGAGCGGCCAGCTCCGCAGCGTCTACGGACAGGAGTACCGCATCAGTTCGCAGGAGCGCGATCCGTCCTGGTTCATCACGCTCGGTTCCGCCGGGGCGACGGAAGTCCCCAAGCCGTTCGTTAAAATCTACCTGCCCAACGATGAACAGGTGAAGAACGCCGACGCCGACTTCCAGGTGAAGCAGCTGCGCGGGGCGTCGTTCCGGGCCGTCACCGTCTGGCGCGACCGTTCCCGGTGGCGGACGGCGGCGGTGCAGACCCACCTCACCCGCGAGACGCTGTAACTCCGCCATGCGCCTGAACTCACCCGCGCCACAAAGTCTTAACAATAGACTCACCGGAGATTGACGAAGCATAACTTAATCACCGTCGGCGCTCAAACCGCGAGCCGAACGACGGAGGGGAGACGAACCGAATGAATGGACTCAACCGACGCCACAGGGACGAAGGCTTCACCATGGTGGAGCTGCTCGTCGTCATGGCGATCTCCGTCATTCTGCTCGGCCTCATCTTCGGGCCGATCCTCTCCAGCTTCAACTTCGTGGCGCGCGGTGAACAGACGACCGAAGCGCAGGAGACTTCCCGCCGCGCCCTTCAGGAGGTCAGCCGCGAGGTGAAGGACTCCATTCAGCTGGCCGTCGCCGCCGGGGACGCGCTCAAACTGCCGCAGGCCGACAACGCGAACATCCGCAACGGCATCGTCCGCAGCATGGGATACATCAACGCCTGGGACGACGCGGGCGTGGCCCATCCCCTCACCGGCGCCCTCCTCGACTTCATCCCCGCCGACGATACCCTTGGCCTGCACGGCGGCTCCACCACCACCCCGCTCGTCCCGCAAACCACCGCGCCCAATCACGCCCACGAAGCCGCCGGAGGCCGCACCCAGGCCGCCACCGGGAAACATAACATCGTCATTCGCTACTTTATCGGCCTCATGGACCCCGGCTATCCGCACCAAACGCCCGGCGACCGCTTCAGCCCTCGCACCGCCGCCCGACCCGTCTGGATCAACACCGACATCAACCCCGACGTGCTGGGCGGGGCCGACGTGGACAACACCTACATCCTGTACCGCGTCGAATTTGACACCGAAGACCCGGCGTTCGGCAACTGGCTCGTGCCGGAGGCGGGCGCGAAGACCCCCACCTTCCTCATCAATCCCGATTTCTTCTATGACAACGCCAAGGCCCCCAACGGAGAAACCTACTGGGCCAACTGGCGCCGCAACGCCGTCGCGCTCACGCCCGTGACCAACATTGACCTCGTTCGCTTCACTCGCGCGAACGGGAACAAAGGCGCGGTCACGGCGGCCCAATCCACCGTCACCTTCACGCCCAGCGTGGTGGAAGGCGACACCGCCAACCCCACCACCAATCAGGACGGCGCCCCCGTCAGCTACGTCGCCACGCACGGCAACTGGACCGGCGTGCAGAACGCGGGCAACCTTACCGCCACAGGGTTCAACCCTCCGGCGGTCGGCTTCTACCCGCACATCACCGTCTACGCGCAGAACGCCACCTGCCGCGATCCGTTGCTCAAGGTGTACGACAACTGGGTGACGAAGGCGTCCAACTCCAGCGATCCGTGCAGCCCCGACGCCTACCCTGACCGCTCCCGCGTGCTGACGTGGGACTCGCGCTCCGGCACGGTGCGGTTCCGCGCGGGCGCCAAAAGTGGCAGCGGCGACGCCCAGGAAGTGGACCTGAACGACATCCTGCTGACGCCCAACGATAACCGATGGCAGTTTGATCTGGTGGACCTCGCCGTGAAGAACAACAAGCTCGTCGTCCCCGCGAGCCTCCGGCAGTACCTCCGCATCATCCCCGGCTCCGAGACCGTCACTATCTCCTTCGACTATCCGAGCGTGAACGTGCAGGGCCAGGAAGACTTCTCCACTCCGGTGCGGCGGTCCCTCACCTTCCAGCGCAACACCTCCTTCTCCAGCATCGATACGCCCAGTGAGCCGACATGGTGGAACGCGAGCCTCTGGGGGAACTACCCGGCCACGCTCCCGCGCCCCGGCGCCTTCGTGGTGAACCCGAAGAACGGCAAAATCCAGATCGGCTTCCCGTGGCGCGGCCCCGACAACCCGGAGAAGTCGCAGCCTATCCCGCCTTACTTCGGAGACGCGGGCCAGCTGCCGACCAACGCGCGGATCAGCTTCCATTACGCCTTCCAGACCAATCGGCCCGACGACATCGTGAAGGTGGACTACTCGACAAAAAGCCTCCTCAACGTGGCGATGGGCATCCGCGTCTTCGATCCCTCCACCAGCCGCCCCATCCTCTCGCAACTCAGCGGCAAGGTAGCCCTCCGCAACCTGGGACGGTGACGCGATGACCTCTGTTTTCCGATTTCACTTCTCCCGACGCTCCCTTTCCGCCCAACCCTTCCTTATGACGAGCCGAACCGACAACTCATCGTCCCGCCGCAACCTCCGACGAAACGCCCGGCGCTCCGGGCAGTCCATCGTCATGGCGATCATGGTGATGTTTCTGCTCCTCTTCCTCGGCACCATCTTCGTGGCGCTGCTGCGGCGGAGCGTCGCGCGCACCGAGCGCCACAGCGCCATGCTGACCGCTCAGGAACTCTCTGAGGCCGGACTCGCCTACGCTAACACACAACTTTCCAGTGGCGTGGAAGGCGCGGACTGGCGGCCCACCCCCGAATTCGCCGGGAACTCCACTGTGAAGGCCGGTTGCACCGATGTGTCCCCCGCCGCCACCGCCGATGTGGAGAAACTGAAGGAAGACCCCGATTTTCACTGGATTCGTCCGTGGGACCCCAACCCCGACGCGGGTGCGACCTTCTCCTTCGCCGACACGCGCGCCGTGCCCATCGGCAATAACAACGGTCGCCCCGTCTATCCCTCCATCACCGTGCGGGAACGGGGCGGATCGGGCGGCTTCACCCGCGTCAACTACGGCCAGGGTCGCTTCCTCATCCGCGTTACTTACAACCCCAACAACGACGCGCAGGTCGGCCCCATGGCCCCGGACGCCACGGCAAGCGGCAAGCCCAGCCCTCTCTCCCGCTTCCTCATGATCGAATCCATTGGCCGGGAAGGCGTGGTGGACCCCGCCGACCCGACGACGTACGTGCAGACCGCGCTCAACCGGACGCTGGTGGCCTTTAAGCCCATTGGCCTCGTGGATTATCTTCGCTTCTTCACCGACCGCGAGCGCTCCGGCGGCATGTTCACCCTCGGCGCCAACCGCTTCCCGCTTATGGACGGGACCGTCGCCTCCGACGCCGACGCGCAGGCCGCCGGGGTTCCGGGCCGCTTCTTCGGCAGCGACCTCCTGGCCAACGCCCCTTCCACCGCCACCAACCATATCCACACCCCGGAGACGTTTTACGGCCCCATCCGCTCCAACGCCGGGCTGAGAATCCTCGGCCTCCCCAAGGTTGTCCTCAACCAGTATCCCGATCTCACCCAGCCAAATGTTCCTGTGAAGCAGGAGGATCGCGGCGACAAGATTGAAGTCGTGGGGCAGGTGGAGCGCGCCGCCAACGCCGGAAACGGCCCCAACGCCGATTCCAACCTCGCGGTGGAAGGCGCCAACATCAACCCCGGCTCCCGCCTCTGGACCGGGACGAACGAAACCCCCGGCTCGTTCGACTTCCTCGTGACCAACACCAAGCGCATCGAGGCGCCCGACATCAGCGCCGTGGACCCCAACCAGAAGGTCCCCCGTTACCGGCTCCTCACCCGGTTCAGCGCTCCCCTCCGCGCGGGCCTCTCCCTCAACCAAAGCGAAGTCGCCGCCAAAAACGGCCTCGGCGCCGGCATCTTCGTGGACAACGCCGGGCAGCGGCAGGCGACCAACGGCTCCTTCTCCCTCGTGGACGACTGGATGCAGCCCGCCAACAACCTGAGCCGCCACTGGCGCGGCCCCATCTACGACCCGCCGGGCGTCTTCATCCGTCTCATCCCCAATCCCACCACGCTGTTCCAGGGCACCTGGGTGGACGGGACGCGCGTGGACGAAGCGAACGGCGTCACGTTCCAGCGCGGCCTCCTCCAGGTCACTCGCAGCGATCGCCACTGGCGCGCGCCCAACATGAACCAGCCGGACGACCGCGACGGCATCGACACCGACACCTTCGTCCAGTACTTCCAGTATCCGCTGGACCCCGGCGAGACGACTGAGAACGCCAAATATCCGCCCTCCTTCGGCAACGGCGTCCTCTACGCCGAGGGCAACATTCGCATCTGGGGCAAACTCCCGGCGGATCGGAACGACGCATGCGCCCCCAACGGCGTGGCGGGCCGTCGCCTTACCGTCGTCTCCAACGGCACCATCTACGTCGACTCCAGCCTGCTGAAAGGCGACGCGGTAAGCGGCAAGCCGAAGCGTTCCGGCATCGCCCTGCTCGCCGCCGATTATGTGACGATCAACCCGACGGCCTTCTTCACCCTGCCGAGTATCAACCCCGGCGATCCGCAGCCGCGCGGCCTCGATTCCTACTTCGCGCTCTCCAACCCGTCCGACCGGTACGCGATGACGCTGTTCAACTCCTTCGATCCCCACAGCTACCTGGCGGACAACCAAAGCGCCTACCGCGACCCCACCGTCCTGGACCTGACGCGCCAATGGATACAGGGGAACAATGTGCGGCAGGAACTCTACACCCAGTACGCCTCGGAGTCGGGCAGCCAGGGCGGCCAGTTGCGGATGCTCGGCAACCCGCGCGGCCCCAATGACCGCTATCACCCCTGGTGGGACCTGACCAACGTCGTGACGCCGCCGCACGCGCGCATCGTGAAGCCGTACCCCTGGAGCTACGACGCCACGCCGCTCCTCTCCGACATGTCGAGCCTGTCCACCTTCAGCGGACGCTGGTCGCCCTCCCGCGACGTGCCCGACTTCCTGGAGATGGATTACTTCAACGGCGCCCCTGTCTGGGTAGCCAAAGCGGCGGTCGCCCCGATGGACATCCGGGTGGAAGCGGCGATGTACGCGATGAACGGCTCCTTCTTCATCATCCCTGGCGCGCCGTTCAACACTGATGCGCTCGATACCCGCGCGGCGTATCAACAGGCGGAAGCCGCCGGGCGACATCGGCGGCACGGCGGCCTCGCGCTGCAAAACGAGAAGTCGTCCTACCCGTTCGCCCGCGAACCGCTGGACGTTAAGATCACGATTCTGGGCGCCATCACCGAGAACAAGCCCGCGCCCGCCACCGCGCAGGAAGCCTGGTCGCGGATGTGGGGCTGGACGCCGACGAAAAAGCCGTCCGGCGCCATGATGGCCCACGGCGGCGATGGCCTCTCCATGCAATTCGACTCGGACCTGCGCGCCGCGCTCCGCTTCGACGCTTACGGCCGACCGCTTCCCCTCATGCCACGCCTTCCGGCCAGCCCCGATCTCGTCTACTCCGGCGAGGGACGGTAAGTCTCCGCGACCGCCAATCCAACGCCACACCAGCAGGGGGAGGGCGACTTCCCCCTGTCGCGCGTCCCAGCCTGGAACATGGAACCCCGGCGCCCCGTTTCCGCGCCTCGACGCCCTGGCCTGGGGCGCTTGCCTGAAGGCGAACCCTGGGCCGCCGGAGAAAGTCCAGGAAGGGAGTCCTCCATGGTTCGCCGGAAGATGCCCGCTCGCTCTCCTGCACCGTTCTTATCGAGTACCCGAGACTTCCCTATGACGTTTTCTCGTTACGCCCGCGCTCTGGTCGGCCTCTTCGTCCTTACCGGGGCGGCGCTGGCCCCCGTCACCCCCGTCGGAGCGCAGGCGCTCAACTTTTCCAGCAACGCGCGCCAGGTCAAGGTCGGCGTCCTGATTCCGTCGCAGTGGCGCAGGCCATCGCTCGCCCCCAATCTCTTCTTCGCCCTGGAGAAGCGGACGGACCTGAAGCCGTCGGGCTGGGAATTCATCAACCCGAAAGCGCCTCAGCGGGTGGATTCGCCCATCGCCGTGCGCTGGAACGTGAACGGCGCCTACACCGGTAACCCGACGGCCCAGAACCCGTACCCCATCGGGATGCCGCTGGAAAAGATGATGGCCGCCTACTGGGAAGTCCCCCTTGGCTCCAGTTCCACCGAAGGCGTCTCGGCGGAAGACCTCTCGCAGTACGACATCCTGTACCTCGCGCCGCCGCAGCAAAGCATCGGTGTGGACTATCCCCGCCTCACGTGGCAGGAGCGCGATAAACTTCGCAAGGCGGTGGACGCCGGGGTTCTCCTCTGGATCGAGCACCCGGCGACCGACACCCGCGTCACCGAATACAACCTGTTCGCCGGATGGGATTTCACCAAAGGGAACTCCGGGATCGGTTCGGTGGCGGTACGGCAGGCCCTCTCGCCCCTTTTGAACCAGCCCTACAACATCACTCAGGCCGAACTGAACAGCCTGTTCGGCGGCGTGCCGCAACGCCCCCTCGCCCGCATGCTCCCCACCTATAACAACAGCGAAGGGATCGAGGCGGCCCACACCAATCTCCTGCCGCCGCTCATCACCGACCAGAATAACCAGAACACCGTCGTCGTGGCCGGATCGTACGGCTCCGGCTACGTGGTGATGTCCTCCGCCGTGGGGCCGCTCATCAACAACTCCGTCGGCGTGGGCCTGCAACAGTACCCCTGGGCGGCCAATAACATGGGCGCCTACTCCGGCTACGCCTTCGGGAATATCCCGATCTCCGCGCTCAAGTTCGCCTACAATCTCCTTTCCGCCACGCAGGACAGCCCGCAGGAGCGCCTTAACCCGCGCCGCACCGCCTCCACCAGCGAGGTCGTGGGCGCGCCCCTCATCCGCAAATGGTCCCTGCCCGACGCCCGACCCAACGCGCAGGACCCGATCATCCCCGCGCAGTGGAATAACGCCGACTTCCGCAACGGCTCGGCGGCGCCCGCCGTGTACAAGGGAGTCGTCTTCGTCCCGGCGGCCAACGGGTGGCTCTACGCCCTTGATCTCGACCCAACGCGCGACCTCGATCAGGACGGCAACCCGGACGACGGCTGGAATGATTCCGCCAATCGTCCCGCCGTTCACGGCAATGACCTGAGCGCCGGCGCATCCTACGATGTGTTGTGGGCCTACGACTTCAACGACAAGGTGAGCGGGGCCAATAAGCAGCTCTCCACCCCCACGCTGGCCACCCTCACCGACCCTAAAACCGGCATTCCGGTGGACGTGTTGTACATCAGCACGAGCGATGGCAAGGTGTACGCGCTGTACGCCTTCCCACAAAAGAATGGGCGGATCTCCGGGGACGCGCAGCTGCTGTGGCCGGATGGCGTTCCCACCGGCGGCCCGAACGGCGGCCCGTACGCCATTCCCAATGGCAGCGCGTTTCAGATCAAGGTTCCCGCCCCCGTCTTTGGGGATGGGCGACTCTTCGTGGCGGGTAACGCCGGGCAGGAAGGCGTGGTGGAGGAGCTCAACCCTCTCATCGGCGAGCGCCTCTGGTTCTATCAGGGCACGACCCGGCCCAAGGTGGCGCTCGCGCCGCAACTGGGGCCGATCATCGCCACGCCCGCCCTGGCGTGGGTGTCGGACCCGAACACCGACGCGCGTGATCTCGTGCTGTATGTGCCCACGCTGGCCAGCGTCGTGACGAGCCAGACGACCCGCATCTCCGCCTTCCTCCTCTCCGTGCGTGGCGAACGCCTCTCCAACATGGGAGACCCGCAGCGGTTCCGGTCGCGCTACTGGGTCCAGCCCAACAATTTCCGGTGGCAGCGGTCGTATGTGCGCTCGTCGCTCAACCGCGCCAACCGGGGAACGCCCAACGCCAATCAGCCCGGCACGGTGGACATGGCCCTCCCCGCCAACAACGCTGACGAACTCGTGCTGGCCGACTACGATCTGGACCCCACCGACCAGATGTTCAAGCCGAGAAGCGTCTTCTACGGCTTCCCCGGCTCCGGTCAGCAGTACCCCGGCTTCATCTCCAGCCCCGTCGTCGGCCCGGACGACACGCTGTACGCCGTCGCCACCGATCCGATCCGCAACCTGAGCTGCATCTATGCTTTCCGCGACGCCTCGCCGGTGGCGTATGTGAAGTGGCGCTACACCCTTCAGGGCGCCGTGGTGAACGGCCCCCCCGCCTACTACAACGGCGCCCTTTACGTGGGGACGACCACCGGGCGGCTCATCGGCTTTGACGCCAATCCCAACTTCTACATTGATATCACCGGCGCCCTCGACACCACCAAGACCTTCCAGATCCAACTCGTGCAGCAGGACCCCTCTCTGCCCGCCAACGCGCAGAGCGTCACCTTCCAGTACAACCAGGCCATGATGGACGCCGGGAACATCTCGGAGGTGGACCCGATCACCAAACAGCAACGGCTGCACCTGCGAATCAACCTGAAGCGCTTCTCGCTCACCGGCTCGGTGGCGCTGGACGCCGCGCTCCCGGTGCAGGTGAAGTTCCCCGTGGTCAACCAGGCCACCCAGGGGGAGGAAACGGGCGAGATGCGGTCCAGCACGTCTCTGTGCGGGGAACCCGGCCAGCAAAAAACCCTGTTCACCAACGCCACGGGAAATCAGGCGAACAAACTGTTCGATCTGCCGCTCTCTGAAGGCCAGCCGATTCAGCCGTCGCTGGAGAGCGGCCCCGCCCTCGCCGGCGACTCGCTCTACATCACCGGCGGCGATGGCAACGTCTACTTCATGACGGCGGACCCGTGCGCGCTGACCGGAGCGGGCCGTTCAGGGATCGCTTCCGCCGACGCCAGGCCACAGGAAGCGACGGTTCCGTTCACGGCGACCCTCCAGAAACTGATCTTCCAGAACAGCCTGCCCATTCGAGGCCCCGTCGTCATCTCCAACGGGCACATGGTGGCGAACACCCCTTCCGGCGTGATGGCGTTTTATCAACCCATCACCGTCGTCGCCGACGCGAACCGCATCCTGGAGACGCGCACCACCTACGAGCCGAAACAGCCGAACCAGACGCGCCAGCCTTCCGCCTCCGTCGTCGCGTGGCAGCTCTCCAGCACGTCGCGCTACAACGCCTTCGCGCCTCCGGGGGTCGGCTCATCGCCCGCGTTCGCGTCCGCGCTGCCCCAGCCGGAGACGCGCAACCTGTCGCATCCCGGTTCCGTCCGGCGCCTCAGCAGCACCAACTTCCTCATCGCCGACACCGGCAACAACCGCATTGTGGAAGTGGACCGCGCCGGAACTGTCCTGTGGGAAGCGACCAACTTCGCGGACCCGTACAACATTCTGCAAGGCTCCGAGCCGCTCACCTTCAACACGCCGACCGACGCCCAGCGCTGGAATGTGAACCGCTCCGACGGCGCCGTGGAAATCCATACCCTCATCGTGGACAACGGCAATCACCGCGTGGTGGAATTGCGCGACACCTACACGCGCGGCCCACGCGGCGGGACGCCGGAATACCACGTCCTCGTCTGGTCGAGCCGCACCAATCTGGCGGACAACCGCTATTACGAGTACCGCGCCGCCCAGCGTGTTCCCGGCGACCTTCCCGGCCTGCCCCCCGGCGACTACACCATTGCCACGGTGAGTAACGCGCGGGTGAACAGCGTGACCGGCTCCCTGCCCGACACCCCCGGCGGCAGTCTCGTGGTGCTGAACGGCCCCCGCAAGGACGCCAACGGAGTTCTCCTGCGGCGCCCTGACGGCTCGCTGGTGGACCCCGGCGGCGTGGTCGTCGCCTTCGCCCGCGACTTCGCCCTCACCGCGAACGCCGGCGCCACCCTCCAGCCGATTGTCAATCCGACCTCCTTCGAGCGCATCTACACGGGTAGCGGCACGCAGGAGTGGCAGGGCCTCCTCACCGACGGCAACGGCGCCTACAAAGTGACCGGCGCGGTGGACCCCAACACGAAGGAACTCAAACTCGTGATGCGCAGCGGCGTCGTGGGCCGCGTGTTTGACCCCGCCAGTGACGCCTACCTTCCCGGCCCCGCCGGCCCTCAGGCGATTGGTCTGGTGATGGCGAAGCAATTAGCGAATGGCAACATCCTGCTCGTGAATCAGGCCCTCAACCAGATTTACGAGTACGACTCGTCCATCAACAAAATGCTGCCCCTCACCCCCACCGCCGGGACGCAGTCGCTCTCGCAGCCGAGTTCCGCCGATCGCTCGTTCTAGCGGGGAAGGTAGCCGGTGAGGCGCTGCCAGGCTCCCCGGGAGACTCCGGCGACGGGCCATCAGGCTCCCCGTGAGGCGCTACAGGCGTCGCAGGGAACCCATGCCCCCGCCCGCCGAGTCCATAAGATAGGAGACCGAGCCGTGCGGCGCGAACCCTTGAAAGGGACTTCCCCCTTCCGCCGGAGCTTCCCGTGGGAGGCGCCCCGCGTTCCGCCGACCTTGCCCCGGCAGGCTTCAGGGGGGAAGCGCTTCGCCCTGATTCACGATGAGACGTCCCGCAGAGTCGGGATGAGGATTGGACCGTATGTCCCTTTTCCATAAACTGGCCCGTCGTCCGCTCCGCGTCGCCCTGTCCGTGGCGTTCCTCGCGGGGGTTCTTGGTGTCTTCGCGCAGCAGAGCGGGAGCGGCCCATGGCCCCTGTTCCATCAGGGGGTGCGACGCAACGGTCAGGCCCTCTCCAATCTGGCGGCGCGCAACACCATCACCGGCACCGTGCGCCAAAACGATCCGGCCCTGCGATGGAACTTCCCGCACCTCATCCCCAATCAGGCCCGAACCGAGCAGCCGCTGCCGTGGAACCTGGGCCACATCGTCGCTTCGCCCACTATCGGGCTGGCGGGAACGGCCCTCAACAGCACGGCGGGCGTCTTCTTCGCCTCCTTCGACCGCTTCAAGGTGGAGAAGCCGCCCGTGGTCACGCCGATTGACGATCAGACTTCCGGGCGGAAATTCCTGCGCTACTCGCTGGAGAATTACGGGACCGTCTGGTCGGTCGGCGCGCAGACCGGCCCCAATCTGAACGCCCTCAGCGACGCCTGGTGGTGGGGCTACCGAGACGCGCAGGTGGAATTCCGCGACTACAACGGGACCAAACTCTCCGCCGAGCCGCCCCCCGACGACACCTCCAGCCCCAACGAAACCCAGGGCATCCATTACCGCCGCATCCCTGGCATCCAGGGCGGCCCTGGCGAGGACCCCAACGTCGCCGGTCTCACCAACGATGATATCAACGCGGGCCGCATTCGCCTCGGCCCCGACAAGTTCACCAACCGGGAGTTTCAATTCCTCCGCATGGTGAGCCGCGCCACCGTCGCGTCCCTGCCGACCGCCCTCATCGCCGCCGAATCATCCGCCTCGCGCCCCGGCGAAACTCCCGCGCAGACCACCGCGCGCATTCGGCCGCTTCAGGAGACCCGCCTGCCGGTCTCGCCCATTCGGTCCACGCCGAGCTACATCCATCTTCCCGCGCCGATCGCCTACACCCAGCAGTTTATATCGGACGGCAACCTCAACGGGTTCAACAACCTCGAAGACCTTTACGACGCCGTGGACGCCACCGGCGCCCGTCGCGTCCCCATCGCCACTGCGCCGGGGGCCACGTCCGACCTGCTGGTGTTCGGCGCCGACGACGGCTACATCTACTGCCTCGACGCTTCCAACTGGCACACCTACAACTGGACCGATCCCGAAGGCCAGGCGCACACCACCCGCGTGGCGCATCTCGTCTGGCGCTTCAATACCGTCTCCTTCCTCACCGCGCCGGAGCAGGACCCGCTGGTCGTCGGCTATTCGCGCGCTTCGGTCAACTCTTCTCCGCTCCTGCTGCCGAGCCTCGGAGGCATCGCCACTCCCGTCGCAGTCGTCGGCACCGGCAACGGGCGCATCGCCGCCCTCGACCTCGCCACCGGGCAGGTGAAGCGCGCCGCCACCAGCGGCTACCTGATGTATCTCAACAGCGGCCTGACCGGCAAGGACATCGATATCTTCGCCTTCGCGCCGATCAGCGCGTCCCCGGCGCTCTTCGGCAAACTCGTCATCTTCGGCGCTGACGATGGCACCGTCTACGCCTGGAACCCCGACGCGACCGGCGCGGGCGTGAACCCCATCCAGTGGAAGTTCGACACCAACGACGAACTCGGTCCTGTGCTTGGTAACATCCTCCGCAACGACAACAAGCCGATCCTCGCGTCTCCCGTCGTGCTGCCGGCCGCTGAAGCGGGGAGCGACATGGTCCTCGTCGGCGCCACGACACTTAAAGGGGACGACGCCAATCAACCTGGCCCTACCGGTACCCCTCTTACGGGCGGAGCGCTCTACGCCATCAACGCCAACACCGGCAAGCAACTCTGGAGTTTCAACCGATGGTTTGACGTGCGCCTCGCCGACCCCGCTCGCCTCGACCAGCCCGACGCGGATGAAAACAAGCTGGCCAGGGTCAACATCGGCGCAATCCGCGCCACGCCCACCTTCTCCCCGACCGTGACCATCGCCAATCGCGCCGGGGCGCAAAAGGTCGCCTTTGTGCGCCCTCAGGACGGCAATCTGTACGCCATCCTCACCGATCCCGCCATCACCCAAAGCCGCGACCGCATGGCCTGGAAGGTCCCGGTGGACCTCGGCGGCGACACCACCAGCGTGAATGACCTGCCGTCATCGCCCGTGGTGACGCAGGACGGGCGCTTTGTGTTCGTCGGCTCCAAAGATGGACACATTCGCGGCATCGACCCCAGCAGCGTGAGCAACCTCCGCCTAAGCAATAACAGCCTCTCCGACACGCTGTATCCTTCCGGGCAGATCACGTGGCAGTACTCCACCGGCGTGGTGAAACTGGACGAGGCCGCCGGATACAACCCCCGACTCGGCACGCAGCAGTACGACTCGGTGAACCGGCCCATCTACGCCAGCCCGGCCATCGCGCCTGGCTACCTCTATGTCGCCTGCGACGGAGCAGTCTTCGCCTATCAGGACACGCTTGGCGGTACGATCAACGTCATCAACCCGTTCGACCGGATTGTGGGAGATCGGGGGCCGTCCCGCCCGGAACAGCCAGGGCAGGGAAGCGTAAACGCCACCGACGAGAACAAGCGCATTCAGGCCGACATCGTGGACGAGGCGACGTATAACAGCATCGGGAACGCCTCCAACGCCTCAACTTTCGGGACCGACAGCACGCAGCACCTCATCTCCACCGCCAACAAAGGCACGGGGGGCCACGCCTGGACCGCCGCCGATCCCGGTCGCGTGGAGTGGGGCGACCTGATCCGCGTCGTGGCGTGGAACATTCCGTACTCCACCGCCGCCAACGCGTGGGTGGAGTTCCGACTGGCCGGCCCCAACGGGGAGATGAGACTTCGCGTGAAGATGAACGCCATCACCGGAACGGGTTTCTACGGCGGAGACCGCACCGGCTACGCCAAATACACCTTCGTGCTGGACCCCTACACCCAGCGCATCCGCGTGGTGGACCCCCAGCTCACAAATGGCGCCCAGCAGGTCATCGCCAACCCGTTATCGGGGCAGGCCCTCACCCCTGGCGGTGACGGCACCCCCACATGGTCCATCACGTCCAGCTACGGCGGGGAAAACACCAATGCCGCCAACACCCTCGCCAAGTTCCGCATCAATAACCCCATCGAAATCTGGGAGCCGCGCTCCGGTCTCAACGCGGACCAGCCGACGACCCAAAGCCTTCTTGGCGTTAACGGCAACAAGGACATCCAGATCAACGGCAATACGCGCGTCCCCGTGCAGCGCTTCACCGTGGGGCGGCACAATTCCACCTCCACGCCGACCTACTTCGCCGTCAGCGACCGGAGCAACCTGTACAAGCTCGCCAATGTCACCGATTACCGCCTGCCCGGAACGGCGGCCCCGCATCTGCGCGTGAAGATCGCCCCGGCGGAACTGGAATGGCTCGGCGGCGGCAAATCGGTCTACAAGCCGCTCTTCCCCTCCTATCTTGACCCCAGCGGCGCGGCGGTGCAGGCGGCTCCCCCAGCGTTCTCCCCACTCGCCCCCCCTTACAACCCGGACCCCAGGACCAATCCCGCCGACAGCCGCTTCTTCACCGAAATCCCCCCCGCGCCGCCCGGCCTGCCGAACTTCAGCCCCGATTATCGCAATATGGCCGGGGAGGTCCTGGCCTTCTCCGCGAACCCGGCCCCCGGCGTCTTCTGCTCGGACCTGGTTCATACCGACTGCCCGCTGCCGTACAAAAACGCGTCGAATCTCGGCAAAACGTTCATCAACTACTCGGCGCGGGTGCCCCAGTTCCAGCCTGCCAACATCGCCCCGCTCGGCGCCGGTTACGCCACCGTCAACCCGACCAACAGCTTCACCAACGCCGCCTACGGCAATCCCGCTCTTACCACGACCGACCTGGGTTCCGCCAACGGTTCCATCCTCACCAATCGCTACATGGCGAACCTGCCCAATGATAACAACTACCTGACGCGCGTCTACGCCGACACCAACCTGCATGGCACACCCGATAACAATGAAGCCTACCGCGCCACCGTGACCGGCGTGCAGGTGCAGGCCGATGAGTCGGTGGAAGCCGTCTACGATACGGTGGACCTGCCGGGCAAAGGCTCCGCGCCCAACGTACCGACCCCGCCGGGGATCGCGCACGGGTTTGTGCCGTACGCCCGCTTCAATCGCTCAGCGTCGGATCAGCCCGAAGACCCCGGTATGCTCGCCGCGCAGTCTCCCTTCTTCCAGCCGACGCTGCTCGTGAACAACGGCAATGTCAACCTCTGGAGCGTGCGGATGGGCAAAAACGCCTGCCTCGATTACCGGCAGTCGCTCAGCCTCACCTGCGTCCCGCCGCTCACCAGCCCGACGGTGGACCCGGCGCTGAACCAGTCTCCCCAGGGGGCCGCGCGCGCGTCAGGTTCCATTGATCCGGGCAATCTCATCTCCACGCTGGATGTGGAGCCAGGGCGCAATCCCGCCGATCCCAACACCTGGATTCCCGCTCAAAAGGCGCGCGTGGGATCGGCGCAGGGCGCGGCGCTTCGCATGGCGGACCCGTTCGACTTTACCGCTACGCCTCAGACACGCTATCAGGGCCGGCCGCGCGTCAGCCTGGCAACCCCACTCGGCGTTCCGGTCGGCAAGTATGTCACGCAGCCGGTCTTCTTTGAGGATGGGAAGTTCTATGGTCCGCCTGGCGGCCCGCGCAATCAGACCAACTCCTGGATGCCCAGCGCCGACGGCCGGATGACTCTGAATGTGGAGGACCCGAACAGCCCGACCGGCCAGAAATTGGCGACCGATGAATCGGCGACCAAGCACACACTCGTCGCCGCCGAAGTGATGGAGGCCCGCCTGAGCGGCTACCAGTCGCTCGCCTTCTCCACGCCGTTCGCCGGACTGCCGGGCTACTTCCCGCCGCCCAATCTCGTCGTGCCCAATTTCGTGCGCGAACTGCCGTACAGCCTCCAGCCCGGCGCGTTGCCCGCGTGGGCCGCCAACACCCTCCCGCCCTCCAGCGCCGCCCCCGCCGCCTACCGGGACGCCGGAGGCAACCTCCACGTGATCTGGACCTCCAACCGATCCGATGGCGCCAGCGATACCGAATGGCAGCTCTGGACCTCCATGCTGCAGTACCGCACGCCCGGCGCCGTCAATCCGTGGGGGTGGATGTACCAAAACGGGAGCGGCATCTTCTTTAGCCCGACTCCCGGCGCCTACTGGTGGACCAATCCGAAGGCCCTGCCCCTGCCGCCTCCCGTGGCGGCGAATCTCCCTTCGCGCATCGTCGGCTCCCCGGCGGTTGTGGCGGACAACCAGGGCGGCGGATCGGCGTACCTCTTCTTCCAGGGGATTACCGACCTGTATGACCCCACCACCGGACCCCGCCGCATCACGCGCCTCTTCTACGCCACCCTCAACAACGGCGGAGACATCACCGGACCCATCGTCGCCTTCCCGTGGGATCAGGAAATCCCCGTGGAGGCCCCGCGCCCCTTCCTCTTCACGGCGAATAGCGGCCAGCGGATCGGCCTGGTGTGGCACGGCGGCGCGGGCAATCAGTGGCGCCTCTTCATCTCCTCATGCCCCATCGGAAGCTTCAACAACCCCGACAGCTGGACGCGCCCCGTTCAGCTCCCCACTCCCGCCGGGCTGAAATACGCGCAGAACCCGTCGCCCTACGTCAAGGCCAACGTCAACGGGCAGCCGTTCATTGATGTCGTCTACAGCGGCTTCAACACCGCCGCCAATAACGCCGACCTGTACCTCCAGCGCTTCACCGCCAGCGCCGACCTGACGCAGTGGAACGTAACGCCCCTCCCCGCCACCGTTAATGAAATAGTTCGCCGCCTCCCCGGACGGCCCGAATACGCCTCCCGTGGCATCGACTGGGCCTTCCTCCCGCAACCGCAAACCTCCATCGTCTGGCAGCGGCGCAACGGGACCCGCCTCACCTTCGACACGCCCGACACCGTGAACCAGGACACCGGCGTCCGCACCTACGTCCAGGGCGACTACACCCTCACCGTGGACCCCGGCGCCGGGCACCTCCTCTTCTCCAGCAGCGACCCGGTGGAGTTCCCCCTCCCCGGCTCCAACGATCAGGTCCTCGTGACGTACGTTCCCCGCGCCTGGCAGATCACGGCGGACCTCCGGCAGGACACGCAGCCGATCTTCTTCATTGACCGCTCGAAGGAACTTATCCCCCCGAGCCAGCCGTACCGTTACCCGCCGAACGTCAGCCGGAGCGGCCCGCTCATCGTGGAGCGCTCCCGGATGTGGATCGTCTGGCGGAAAGGCGCCACTCCGGCGGGCGGCAGCTCCAGCGATCCCAGCGGTCAGGCGGTTTCCAACGCCACCAGCCTCTGGTACAAAACGTATCGCCTCACCGCCAACCTCAACACGCCCATACCCGTGGACACCGCCGCCGCCGCCCCGCAGGTCACCGTGAGCGGCTCGACCGGCCCCTGGACGGTGGATGTGGGCAGCGGCGGGCAAAACGGCCGCATCTTCTTTACCGAGGAGGACGAAGGCAAAATCGTCACCGTCACCGTGCCGGGCAAGACGCCGCTGAAGGTCGCTGTGACGTGGCAGCCCGAACGGCCTGGACTCACCAATCAGGAGGTGCAGGTGCCCATGAAACTCCCCCTCAACGAGGGGCAGGTCTGGGCCTTCAAGGACCCGTTCGGGTATGTGGACCCTGGCGCGGCGGACACCACCGGATACAACAACAATCTGTGGCTCTTCTGGAGCAGCAGTCGGGGCGGAGTCAGCGACATTTACTACCAGACCATCAGCCCTACGTGGTAACTCCAGCCAGGAGGGGCCGCACGCGCGCCAGTTCCATCCGGTTCACAACGGTTTCTCTTCGTCTCTGGAGGGACTGGCGCGGCAACCGAGAATAGAGAGAGTGAAAGGCCTGTCCGCTCCTCGTTCCCGCGCGTCGGGGAAGGGGAGAGGAGATCAAAACGGTTTCTTTGAGGGAACAGACGGCTCGTCCGCAACGGTCAAAAGCGAACAGGGAACCGGCCGCCGGGCGGTCGCCGCTCCTCATCGCGCCCCGTTGCCGATTGACACGCTTCGGAAGTGGGCGCTAGCATCACGAGAAGGCGTCGCCCGCTCCACCAACCGGCTTATCGCCTGTGAGGAAAAGTCCGACTCACCTGGGTTGAGACTTACGAAAGGGATTGGAATGGCCTCTGCCAAAGCCACCGGCCCCACCGTTGGCCTGGATATCGGAACCGCGTACATCAAAGCGGTTGAAATGCGTCCCGGACGGGGCGCCCCTCAGTTGTCGGCCATCGCCATCGCCCCTACGCCGTCCAACGCCTTCGCCGGGGATGTGATCAACGATCCCGTGGCCATGGGCGCGGCGATCAAGCAACTGCTGGCGGAGAACGGAATCTCCTCCAAAGCGGTCGTCGCCTCCCTGTCCGGCCAGGCTAACTTTGTCATGCGCATCCTCCCGGTCCTGAAGCAGACGGACAAGGAACTCCTCGAGTCGATGCGCTGGGAGATCGAGCGGCACGTCCCGTTCCGCCCCGAAGA
This sequence comes from Armatimonadota bacterium, assembly GCA_038240635.1. Classification (GTDB taxonomy): domain Bacteria; phylum Armatimonadota; class DTGP01; order DTGP01; family JAHWJO01; genus JBBRGS01. The sequence continues at coordinate 7,542 of JBBRGS010000007.1, read as the reverse complement.
GACGATCAAGGACTACACCACGCTGCCGATCCTGGACCCCAACGCCACTGAAATGAACGTGCTGCTGGTGGTGGGGAACAAGCAAATGGTGGACAGTTACGCCTCCACCCTGCTGAACGCCGGCCTCACCCCGGTCGCACTTGATGTGGAGCCGCTCTCGCTCCTCCGCGTTCTACCCATCCATGAAGTGCGCGACCATTGCATCGCTTTGGTGAACATCGGCGCCTCCAAGATGGATATCGGCGTCTTCGATAACGGCGTCCTCGTCTTCCCGCGCACCATACCCGTGGCGGGCAACAACTTTACGCGCAACATCGCCGACACGCTGGGGCTGCCCATCGAGCAGGCCGAGCGGATGAAGGTGGAATACGGCTCCATCCCGGAAAGCCGCGAAACCGCCGGTTCCGTCTTCGATGAACCCGGATTCGGCGCGTTCGATCTCCCCGACTTCAGCACGGCGGGCGCTCCGGCCGCAACGGCGGCTCCGGCGGATGACGATCTTGGCGGCTTCTTCTCGCCAGCGCCTTCCGAACCCGCCGCGGTGGCGGATGACGACCTGTTCGGCGGCGACTTGTTCGCGGCTCCCGCGCCTTCCGGTGGCTCTGCGACGGACGATGACCTCTTCGCTCCTCCCGCCGCTTCCGTCACTCCCCTGGCGGAGTCGGGCGGGTTTGGCGCCGCCGCCAGCGACGTACCAGGGGGGATCACGTTTCACGATGAAGAAGCCGATACGGCGCCGGCGCCAGGGGGAATCAATTTCCATCTGGATGACGATCTTCCCGCGCCCGGTTTCGGCTTCGAGGCAGACGCTCCCGCGACTCCTCCCGGCTCGCCTGGTTTTGGCTTCGAGGAAGACGCTTCGGCGCCCCATCCGTTCAGCGCTACCCCCGAACCTTTCGGAGCGCCGGCTGACCTCTTCGGCGATGCGGCCCCGTTGGTGAACGCCCCCATCCCCGGAGCGACCCCGGCGCCGATCAGCCCGGAAGACCAGACCCGCCGCCAGATCACCGACGCCATGCTGCCGGTTTACGCCGACCTGCTGCACGAAATTCGCGTGTCGCTGAACTATTACGCCAATCGCCCCAATGGCAAGCCGGTGCAGAAGGTGTACCTGTGCGGCGGCACGGCGCGAACCCATGGTCTCGCCCTGGCGTTGGAGCAGGACCTGGGGGTGCCGGCGCTACTGCTTGATCCCAGCCGAAATTTCTCCGTCGGGGGGAAAAACACTCCGGCGGCGTACTACGCGGAAGTCGCCCCGGTCGCCGCGCTGGCCATCGGCCTGGCGATCCGCGACCTCGTGGCAGATCCGTCGCCCGCCGCTACCCGCGTCACGTCCAAATCCTCCTCCAAACCCGCCAAAACGGCGGCGAAAGCGTAGGAAAAACGCCCCATGCCTAAAGTCAATCTGTTACCCGACTATATCTGGGAAGGCAAGCGTCGCCGCACCCTGTGGATGATGGTGATTGGCCTCCTCGCGCTGGAACTACTGGCCCTTGGCTTCTTCTACAAAACCAGCCAGGACCAACTCGCCGAGGAGACCCAGCAACGCGATGACTGGAAACTAAAGGCTGATAAAGTAGATCAGATCACCGCGCTGGCCACGCAGATCACCTCCACCATCAAGCCGATCACCGACCGCACGAAATACGTGCAGGACATCCTCGCCTTTAATCGAAAGTTCCCCGCCCTCTTCGAGCGGACCAATCTCTACACCTATTACAAGGTGCGATATAACCAGCTGCAACCCGCTCAAACCGTTCTGAACATGCAGGCGTCCACGCGCACCGTCGGGGACATCGGGCGATACCTGTTTAACATCCAGCGCGCTAAAGATACCTTCTCCACCGTCACCATCACCTCCCAGATGCCTGGCTGGCCTGCGGGCGGCGCCGACGCGGCGGCAGGGGGCGCAACCGCTCCGGCGGCGGGAGCCAACCCATACAGCGCCTACAATCCCTATGCGGCTTCCTCACTGGCGGCTCCGGCAACCCAGGCGACCGCCGGCTACGCAGGCTCCACGGCAAACCTGGGGGGCGGCCTCGGAGGCTACAGTGGATACGCTCCCGCGGGGCTGGGACCGGGCAACAGCCTGGTGGCGGCGGCTCCCCCGCCTCAGCTGGCCTTCTCGGCGGTGGGGCAACTCGTGACCAAATTTCAATTCAGCCCTCCCACCTTCGCAGGCGCGGCCCCGACGGATGGGAACGGTGGAACCACTGGCCCCGCTACTTCCGGCTACGGCAACCCGTACGCCACGATGGGCGCCGGCGGTAATGGCGGAGGCAACAGCGCCGGCGGCAACAACTAGGAGGTCTTATGGTCACCGGTGGCTTAAAACGGGTGCATATCGTCATCATCGGCGTCGTCCTTGCCCTGATCATGGGGGTGGGCATCTACTTCGCCGCCCTCAAGCCGACGCAGGAGCAGATCGCGGACGTGTCCAGCGAACGCCAGGGCTATGAAGAGAAGGCCGGTACGCTCAACACCGAGATGAAGAAGCTCGAGTTGGCGAAATACACTCAAACCCGCAGTCGCGTGGACCTGCTCCAGTACGAAAATCGCTACTTCCGCATCGGCCAGCAACGGGCGTTTCTCTCTATGGCCGACCGCCAGAAGGCGATGGTCCTGCTGTGGAACGAACACGCCTACACCATCGGTCCACTGCTTCGGTCCTTCTTCCAAAAGAACGGTGTCAAACTCATGAGCGCGATCACCATCCCCGGCGCCGTGGTGGACCCCAACCAGATCAACCCGAACGAGTACAACATCCCCCTCGGCCAGGTGCAGGTGGTCGGCTCGTTCACCCATATTAATAATTTTCTCCGCTCGGTGCAGAACGCCCCGCGCCTCATCCGGGTGAACAACGTTGAACTGGCGGGCCAAAGCCCCAACATCACCGCCACGATGGACATGACCGTGGTGATCCTGCCCCGGGACAGCGATAAAGCGGCGGCGGTCCCCCTCGCCTCCGGCGATGCGGGCGGGGGAGGCGCCACCACTGGCGCCCCAGGCGGCGGCAACCCCTACGGCAGCGGCTACAATCCCTATGCGAGGACCGGCGGCGGCAACGGCCCTGCCGCTGGAGGCAACAATTAAGGACGTTTCGGCGTCTTATCCTCGTGGTTCAACGTCCGTCAGGCGTGAACCGCTCCCAGGATAGGGAAACTCAGGGCGCGAAGGAAACCTTTGGCGCGGTCCCTTCCTCTAAACAGTGAGGGACCGCGTGAACAGCATCCTATGAAATCAAGCGGCGTGGGGAACTAACCAATGGATCTGCTGCAAAACAAAAAAGCGCTGATGGGCATCGTGGCCGGGGTCGTTGTCGTGCTCCTGGCGGTCTTCGCCGCCATGACGATGACGGGCGGCGGTTCCGACGGGTCGGGCGATGCGACCTCGGCCCCGGCCACCACGGCGGCCGCCGGGACGACCTCTCCCGGCGGCCCCAGCAGCAAGGGCGCCTCCTATCCCACCGGGGGAGACGCCGCATCCGCTCCCGCCGCAGTCACCGCGGACGCCGCCGGAGTCAAAGCCCTGCCCCCCGCCGAGCGTTCCCTCGCTGACCCATTCGCGCCCCTCAGCCCGCCACCGAGCAGCAACCCGAAAGTTTTAGCCAAACTGCAAATGGAGAGGGATGTCGCCGCGTTGCCGCCTCTCACCATCTATAACCCGCGCCCCACCGCCTCCGCCGAAGACCTGAAAATCAGCCTGGGCGGAAACGGTGTCACCGGCGCCGACACCACCGGACAGAATGCCCCCGATGTCAGCACGCGCCGAGTCGCCGGGATCGTCGTGGGCAAAAACGCCTACGCCATCCTGGAAGTGGACGGGCAGACCGCCGTCGTGAAGCCCGGCGATGTCCTCCCGGACTTCACTCGCGTGGAACGGATTGAGCGAGATAAGGTGCTGCTCCGTAAGGGGACCCGCGCGATTACCGTGCCGCTGGCCAGCAACCCCTCCCTCTCGGCGGGCGGCGGCGGGGGCGGGCCAGCGACGGGTGGAGCCGGAGGCGGCGGACGATATGGGGGCAACTACAACCCGTATCAGCGTGGAGCCGGAAGCGGTGGCGCCAGTTACGGCGCTCGCGGGGGCTAACTGTCGCCCACAAAATTCCATGTAACCCAATTAGGCAAACCGTTAAGAACTGTGACCAGAGGGCAGGCGCCGCCATTGCGGAACCCCCTCCCCGAACGCCGGTAACGGTGTCCCATGTGCGCACGGAGGAGATTCATCCATGACTAAAGGCCATCTATTCGCCCTGGGCGTCGCGCTGGCGGTTTCCGCTCCCGCGCTGGCGCAAGGACCGCTTCCCCCGGCAGACGCCGCTTCCGCCGCTCCCGCGACCGCCACGCAGATTACCACTTCGCGCACCCGCGACGCGGACCGCGTAACCCTCGACCTGCGGGATGTGCCGATCCGGGACGCCCTGGACGCGCTCTTTCGAGGTCGCGGCACCAGTTACGTCCTCGATAACGCCGTGACGGCCAACCCGGTGACGGTGAACGCCGCCATCCGCGATATGCCCTTCGACGCAGCCCTGAACACCATCCTACGTTCGGCGGGCCTGCGCGCCATGCGGCAACAGGGCATCTACAATATCGCTCTTCGAGTGGTGGATACCACCGCCACCACCGGCGGCGCCACCGCCCCGACGGACCTGACGCAGATCGACACCGGCCTCACCACACCGACGCAGGTCGTGAAGATTCCGATCTTTCACGCCAGCCCTGAGATCGCGCAAATCCTCGGCGGCACCCTCATCCCGCCCGATGGCTCGGCGACGATGGGCCTGGACGGCGGCGGTGGCGGCAGCAGCTTTGGCGGCGGCGGCGGCAACAGCAGCTTCGGCGGAGGCGGAAGCAGCTTTGGCGGCGGAAGCAGCTTCGGCGGAGGCGGCGGCAGCTTTGGCGGCGGCGGCAATAGCTTCGGCGGAGGCGGCGGCAGCTTTGGCGGCGGCGGCAATAGCTTCGGTGGCGGTGGTGGGAGCTTTGGTGGCGGTGGTGGGAGCTTCGGCGGCGGCGGTTTCCGCTAAGCCTTCCTTCGATTCAGTCACCCTTCGCTCCGGCATCAGGCTCATGCGTCACCAGCGCCAGGTTTCAGCGTCATGACAATGAGGCGGCGAGCGGTTCCCTCCCGGCGCCGTTCGCCGCCTTTTCGAGTCCCGGAAATTCCCCTTGCAGGAGTCCGCACCCCTCGGCAAGAATGAGAGGGCAGGCCCCTGTCCCGGCGCTCAAACCCTCAGGGGGGATGGCACAGCGGGAAGCCTTTCTTCCAGGAAGTCCCTAAGCGTTGTTGTTGTTTTTCCAATGATCTAGTGCGTGGCCTCGCGCGTTTGGAGGCCTGTTCCCCGTTTCCAGGGGTGTATCCGAGGCCGGACCATCGGCCCCACAGGAGGAGTTACTTTGACCCGTATGCGGTGGTGGCCCTTACCCGCCTCTCTGGCCACCGGCATCGCGTTGACTATGGCGGTGTCGGTCGCCCCCGCGGAGTCGCTGGCCGCTAATCTCTCCACCAGCGGCGCATCCGGCCCTCCAGGGGTTGCGGTGACCCTCAAGTTGCGCGATGCCCCCCTCACTCAGGCCCTGGACCTGCTCATGGGCAAGGCCAACATGGTCATCGTGGATAATGCGGGCCTCCGGGAGAAGACAGTCACCGTCAACCTCACCGACCAGCCCGTCGAAATGGCCCTGGGGAAGATCCTCGACCCCAACCATGTGCCGTGGTACCGCGCGGACGACGGGACCTTCATGATCAACGCCACGCGGCCCGGTCCCGTCGCCTCCGTGACCAATCTGCCTGTCGGCCTCATCCCGCCCGCGCCGTCCCCCGTCGCTTTCGCCACGTACCGCGTCACCGAGAAGATCGAACTGTACCACATCTCCCCCCAGGAAGCCCTCGCCAATCTCGGCCTCCCGCCCACCGGGCTGGACCGCCGCAACGACACCGGCAACGGCTACAACCTGATTGACTACCGGGACCCCACCGGGACCCGTGCGCCCGTAGCCCCCGGAACCTCCGTCGCCAGCCCCGCCAACCCGGTCTCCAATAACCTGACGACCCCGGATGTACGGAATGTGGATAACAGCCTCATCCCCGAACAAGGCGCCTCCCCCGGCGACAGCTCCAACCGCTCCCCGGAAGAGCGCGACCAGTTCGGCCAGGCCTTCGGCGGACGCCGCCCAGGCTTTCAGCCCAACCCCAACATCCCCCGCACGCCAGGGACCACCGGCGCCACCAATAACACCACCGGCGCGGGCAACACCACCAACGCGGCCACCAACCGCACTTTTGTCCCGGCAGGCATTGATCTCGTGGCCGGCCTGATGACCGACAACTCACTAATGGTGCAGGGCAACCCGGACGATATTGACGAACTCCGCACCATCATCCGCCTCCTCGATGTCGCGCCGACGCAGGTGAGCATCAAGGTGGACGTGATCAACGTCTCCATCAACGCCCTGCGACAGTTCGGCGGCAGTTTCAACTTCTACAACCGCAACGTCAACGTCGGCGCCCAGATCGGCACGGTCCCCAGCGGCCTCACCTTCGATGTCATCCGGGGCAACCTTCAGGGCATCATCGGCGCCCTCACCACCAACGGGCGCGGACGGGTCATCGCCAGCCCCATCGTCACCACCCAAAACAACGTGGCTGCCAACATCACCCAGGGCACCACGGTCCCGGTCTTCATCCCGACGATCCTCCAGAATCAGGGGAGCATCGTTACGACGACGACCCCGGTGGGCGTGCAGGCGAACACCACGCTCTCCGTGCTGCCCCGCGTCAACCGCGACGGCTCGATCACCATCACGGGGAGCATTACCGTCCAAAACATCACGCGGATCGTCTCCTCCCCCGACGGCTCCAACGTCGCGCCGGAAACGAACCAGACCGCCCTCAGCCCGTTCAACCGGCGGGTCGCCAGCGGCGAAACCCTCGTGATCGGCGGCCTGAACACGAAGAATGAGAGCGAGGAAGAGCAGCGCATCCCCCTCCTGAGCAACATCCCGCTCGTGGGGCGCCTCTTCCGCAGCCGACGCCGGAACAACACCGACACCCAGTTGCTCATCTTCGTCACGCCGAACATCGTCACCGAGCACGCCAACACGGCGGACGCCCCGCCCTAATCCCGCCAAGTGGAAACAGGTTATCCTAACGCAAGGCGGCGCGGATTTCTCTATGGAGTCCGCGCCGTTTTCTCGTCTTCTGGACGGGGATTCAGCAGATCATACACGGAAAGGTTGAGGTCAGCCGCTGAAATACGCGCCAGACCCTTCAGCCGTTCTCGTGATGGAAAGCGCGAAGCCCGGTCTCGGTGAGGAGGGCATGCAGCGGCTGATCGTGCGGCTCCACCGGAATCCGCTCCACCCGTTGCAGGTCAAAAGCGACCCCAACCGTCCACGCGCGCAGGTGGGGATCGGCGAGGAAGCGGTCGTAATACCCTTTGCCGTAGCCGATGCGGCCGCCGTGAGCGTCAAACACGGCCCCCGGCGCGAGAATGAGGTCCAAATCCCGCATCGCCACCGGCCGGAGTTGCGCGGGTTCCGG